>JBJTPC010000430.1:0-3132 GCA_046074905.1 Gammaproteobacteria bacterium | reverse complement strand
GTCGGTGCACGATGGGCGCCAACTCACGACCGACCGCACGCGCCAGCAGGCAGTGCGCCAGTGCCGACGACACGACCAGTGCCAGGATGGCGGCAGGCAGTCCCCAGGGCGAGGGTAACCGCTGCGCGCCGAGGATCCCGGCCACCAGCACCAGCAGGTAGGTGAAGTCGCCGCCGAGGATTGGCAAGGGCTGGTTACGTGCATAGAGAATCTGGCGCAGGAACTCGCGGCGTAGTTGCATGTATGCAGCCGCCAGGGCGGCAATCAGGGTGGTGAGCGCTGTCAGGGTGCCGGCAGCGGGCAGCAAGACCATCGTCACCAGGATTCCCAGAAGACCCAAGCCGCCACACCAGCGCAGCAGTCGTTGCTGCTCGCCAAGCAAGGCGCCAACGAGATCGCGACGCCCGGCATGATCGAGGACAGGCAGGCGCAGAGACAGCGTCGGCCCGAGGAAAGCCACCTGGAGCGAGACGAGTAGCGTGATGGCACCCATGCCCAGAACCCAGTAGGCATAAACCGCCGGACCCGCACTGCGCAGCAACAACCATCCCGCGAGGAAATGGGCGATGGAAAGGAATCCCTGGGACGCGACGGCGCTGCCGGCACGCACCAGGAACATCAGTCGGGGTTGCGCGGTCCGCCAGTGAATCACTCGCGGAATCTTCTTGTCCGGATCCATTCGCCGTTGCCGGAGGGCCGCAACAGCAGACCCAGTTTCCACCAGAACAGTCCGGGCAGACGCCACAGGTCGAACAGTCCGCGTTGCCCCGTGCCGCTGAGGCGCCAGCTTCGAAACCCATGGATGGCCAGCGCCAGCAGTGCAAGACTGGCGATGGCGACTGCCATCCCGACTAATCCGGTATCTACCGGCAAGAGCAGGGCGGAAACGCACAACAGGAGCACGGCAATCGCACTGGTTGCCAGGACGGCGAGTGGAGGCAGCAGGAGGTCGAGCGCAAGATCGACACGCAGCCATCGCGAAGCTGCGGGCTCGGCGGCGAACAGTGGCCCGAGCGATGCTCGCAGCAGTTGCCAGCGCCCTTCCTCCCAGCGTCGCCGCTGGCTGGCAGCCCCCGTGGAATCCGTATGCATCATCGCGAGGACCGCTGCCTCGTCGGCGTAATGGACGCGAATGCCCGCAAGACCGAGCCGCAGGCCGTACTCGATATCCTCCGCCAGCGCATATGCCCGGTACGGAACGGCCAGCAAGGTCGTGCGCGTTATGCACCAACCATTGCCGCGGAGCCCGCAGGACAGTCCCAGACGTTCACGTCCGCGCGAGCGGACCCGATGGAAGCCCGTGAAGGCAATCGCCATCAACCGCGTACGCGGGGTCCGCCCGGCATCCAGAACTCCATGGAACACCTGGACCGCCTGCGCTCCTGATTGGAGGCGCGCCGCAAGCGCCGCCAACAGGTTGGGGGATGCGACGGAGTCTGCGTCGACGACCACCATTGCATCGGCCAGACCTTGTGCGAGGCTGACGGCGAATGCATGCCGCAGGGCATGTCCCTTCCCGCGCTGGAGGCGGTTCTGACGCTCGATGACCCGGGCCCCGGCAGCCCGCGCCTGCAGTGCCGTATCGTCCGTGCAGTTGTCGGCGATGACCAGTACACGGAACCTGTCATGTGGCCAGTCGAGCGCGAGCAGGTTGCGAACGGTGTCCGCGATATGGCCCGCCTCGTCATGGGCAGGTACGATGATGTCGAAGTACGCTCGGTACCCGTCCGGCGCCACTGCTGCCGACGTCTGGCGAAGGCGCCGCGACAGGAGCGTCAGCCCCAGCAGATAGGCGCCGGCCAGTCCCACCGGCAGGGCCAGCAGCAGCAGTGCCACCGGGATGCCGACGGCCAGCCAGCTCACCGAGTTCTCCCAGAGGCCGGTCATGCGCGGGGCCCTGCGTACTCCCGGTAGTGCCAGCCGCCCAGCACCGAGAGCTTTCCCAGGTTGGCCGACATCCGCAACAACCAACGCACGCCTTGATGACGGGCGGCACCGACCGTTATCAGGGCGAGAATTCCCGCTACCAGCACTTGCCCCATGGCTCGTGCGAAGTAACCCAGTCGTTGGACGGCATTCTTCTGCCCATAGCGACCCAGCAGCAGCTGTCTGGCGTGATCCTGACCACCGCGCAAGGCACGCCACCAAAGCCACCGCAGTTTCAGTCGTGAGCGATCCACCGGCTCCTGCACCCAGGCCTCGTCGCACCAGATGATTCGGGCCCCGGCCTGACGCAGGCGGTTGAGCAGGTCTCCGTCTTCTCCACCCGTCAGCCCGAAGGCGGGATCGAATGGTCCGGGTTGGCGAATCAGATGCTCCCGTCGCAGCAGCACGTTGCCGAAGCGCAAGCGGTTGGCGGGAACCACCGTCCCGGTCGGCATGCGCGGCCATTCATGCAGGCCGCCACGCTGCAGCCACTCGGCTGAGTCTTCGGGCAGTACTGGCAGCACCGGCCCGAGCACGCCATCGGCGGCATATGCACCGGCGCAGTCGGCGAGGCCTTGCAGCCATGTGGCCGGTGCCCTTTCGTCGTCATCCACGAATGCCAGCCACTCCTGACGAGCCAGCATGATGGAGCGATTCCGCGCCAGTGAAATGTTCTGTTGCGACTCCGATGCGTAGACCCAGCGACCCGGCGCGCCGCTGGCGCGCATTCGTTCCACGACCGCGAGCGCACTGCCCGCGGGATCATTGTCGACCACGATCACTTCGCAAGGTGGCAAGGATTGTCGCGCCAGGTCGGCGAGCAGCAATGCGAGTTTCTGCGGCCGCCGGTAAGTGGCCACGCAGACACTGATCCTCCGTGGTGGAGCGAAGGGCGAGAATACCCGTGGTTGCCGCGCCTGAAGGCGGTGACGCCAACGTGCGGCAGGTGCCTCGATGGTTGCGTAAAGCAGCGCAGCCAGCAGCAAGGTCAGCGCAGCTCCGGCAAGCATTCGGCCCCAGAGGGTCGCCTGCGGCCAATGGCGATGGACTCCCTCGAGTACGACGTGGTGGACCAGATAGATGCCGTAGGAGCGTTGGCCGATCCAGAGGGCCAGTGGCGTATTCAGGGGACGGAACACTGGCCATGCCGACTCCGTCACCGCGAGATAAACGATGGGCATGATGGCCAAAGCCTGGATCGAGTAG
>JBJTPC010000429.1:0-5123 GCA_046074905.1 Gammaproteobacteria bacterium | reverse complement strand
AACCGGTGGCCGCCGGTGCGACCACGCCGTCCCGTCTCATGGGGGCAGACTATGCCTCGTCGCTGCCTGGCAGCGAACCGGTGCGCCTCAGCGGCTGAACCGTCGGAGCGATGATGTTTCGTCAGGCTTTCGCGCCGCCGCGCTGGCTGCGACATGCCCATGTGCAGAGCATGCTGCCGTCGCTGGGTTTCCGTGCGCGCGCCGTCCGTTCGCGCGCACGCGGCGTACTCGAGGCTGCCGAGGAAGTACTCCTGGATGCCGGCGGTGGCGTCCGCCTGCAGGGATTCCATTCGCGGCAGCCCTCGTCCGCGCGTGACCTCGTCGTGCTCCACCATGGCTGGGAAGGCAGCGCCGAGTCGAGTTACATCCTGTCGCTGGCGGCACGGCTTTGGGCCGAAGGCTTCGATGTCTTCCGGCTCAACATGCGCGACCACGGCGAGACCCATCACCTGAACGAGGGGCTGTTCCACAGTTGTCGCCTCGACGAGATGGTCGGGGCCGTCCGTGCCATTGCTGCCCATGCGCCGGACCGGCGGCTGTCGTTGGTCGGGTACTCGCTCGGCGGCAATTTCGCCCTGCGCATTGCCACCCGCGCGCCGGCGGCGGGAATCGCCCTGCGCAAGGCCGTGGCCATCTGTCCGGTGCTGGATCCCGCCACTACGCTCGAGGCGCTCGAGCGCGGCCTGTGGATCTATCGTCACTATTTCGTGCGCAAGTGGGTCCGGTCGCTCACGCGCAAGGCGGCGGCCTTTCCCGGTCGTTACGACTTCAGTGAATTGGTCGGCGACGGCCGACTGACGCCGATGACGGAACGCCTCGTCTTCCGCCATACGGGGTTCGGCTCGTTGGCTGAATACCTGCGGGGCTATGCGCTGGTCCATGGCGCGCTCGACGGTCTCGCCGTGCCCTGCCGCCTGATCACCGCGCTCGACGATCCCATCATCCCGGCCGGGGATCTCGAGCGATTGCCGCAGAACCCCTGGTTGCGCATCACCCCCACGCCTCATGGCGGGCACTGCGGATTTCTGGAGAGCCTGGCAGGCCATGCGTGGGTGGACAGTGAAATCCTTCACGAACTGACGATGCCGGACTGATTGACCATCCCAATTCGGCGGCGACCCCGTTACGATGCGGGCATGAGACATAATTCACCCCTGTCCTGGCTGTTGCTCGGCGCCTGGTGCCTGACGCTGGCGGGCTGCGCCAGCCCGGAGGAGCAGGCGTTCAAGCATGCCCGCATGACCGACACGGTCGTCGCCTGGGAAGAGTTCCTCCGCCGCTATCCGGAGGGCGACACCACCGCGAAGGCCCGTCAACGGCTCGCTGAACTCCATGAAGACCGGGAGTGGCAACGCGCGGGACTGGCCAATACCGTGCCGGCGTACCAGCAGTACCTGCGCGGCTATCCGCAGGGTCGCTTCGCCACCGAGGCGCTGGTGAGAATCGCGAACCTCAACCTGCAAGCGGTGCCGGACCATGACCCGACCGAAGAGGAGTTGCGCGCGGCCCGTGCCGCGGCGCTGCCCGACGAAGCGGTCGTGACGCCGACGAAGCCCGCAGCAGCGACCGGAGCCCTGATCCAACGCTCCAGCCCCGTGCCCGTCACGCCTCTGGCAAAGCAGGCAACGGTCAAGCCGGTACCGGCCAAGTTGTCGCCCGCGGCACCGCCAGTGGCCACTCCCCCCAAGCCGGTGGCGGTCAAGCCGGTACCGGCCAGGCCGTCACCCGCGGCGACGCCCGTCGCCAAGCCCGCGCCGGCCAAGCCCGCTACCGTCAAGCCCGCCCCCGCAGCGACCAGTCCCGCGCCCGCGCCCGTGGCCCCCGCAGCGACCAACATCTGGTCCATGCAGTTGGGTGCGTTCGCCAAGGGGGAGGCGGCCGCCCGCGCCCATTGGCAGAAACTCCTCGGCCGGGTTCCGGCCCTGACAGGCTTGACCCCCGAAGTCGCCCCCCCCACCGACGACCGGGGTTTCTACCGCCTGCGCGTGGTCGGTCTCGAGCAGGCGCGCGCGCGGGAGTTGTGCGAGGCGATTCGGGCCGCCGGCGAGGGGTGTCTGGTGACGGCACGCTAACTCGTGTGGCAGAAAGGGGTTTTGCTGTGATGCAGCATTAATGCTGTATCGCAGCATGACCTGACTGCGTCCTTTTGGTAGGGTACGCGTCCGCTTTCAGGGGATGCGCCCATGACCCGCTTGCTGCCCGACCACCCGGATGCCCTCGTCAATGGCGGCCATAACCCGGCCGGCCTGTACCATCCTGCCTACGAGAAAGACAGCTGCGGCTTCGGTCTGATCGCCAGCCTCGATGACCAGCCCAGCCATTGGGTGGTCGAGACCGCAATCACTTCGCTCGATCGCCTGGAGCACCGCGGCGCGGTGGCGACGGATGGCAAGACGGGCGACGGTTGCGGCCTGCTCCTCAAGAAGCCCGAGAAGTTCCTCCGCGCGGTCGCCCGCGAGGCCGGCTTCCAGCTGGTCGAGCAGTTCGCCGCCGGTCTGGTCTTCCTCGGGCGCCTGGAGGACAGTGCCGCCCGGGCACGGCAAACCCTCGAGGCGCAACTGCGACGCGAGGGTCTCGAGGTGGCGGGCTGGCGCGTGGTGCCGACCGATCCGGACGCCTGCGGTGCCGAGGCCCTGCGCACCCTGCCTGCGATCGAGATGGTGTTCGTCAATTGCCACGAGGACATCGACGAGGCGGCTTTCAACCGCAAGTTGTTCATGGCCCGTCGTCGCGCCGAGAAGCAGCTGGAGTCGCGGGATCCGGTGTTCTACGTGCCGTCCCTCTCGGCCAGCACGCTGGTCTACAAGGGCATGGTGATGCCGGCCCACCTGCCGCAGTTCTTTCCCGACCTGCGGGATCCGCGCATGGAGACCTCGGTGGCGGTGTTCCACCAGCGTTTTTCCACCAACACGCTGCCGCAGTGGCGCCTTGCGCATCCGTTCCGCCTGCTGGCCCACAACGGCGAGATCAACACCATCGCCGGCAACCGCAACTGGGCACTGGCGCGGGGTCCCATCCTTCGTTCGCCGATGCTGCCCGAGTTGCACGAGGTGCTGCCACTGGTCTCGATGACTGGCAGCGACAGCCAGAGCCTCGACAACATGCTCGAGGTACTGCTCATGGGCGGTCTCGACGTGATGCACGCGCTGCGCCTGCTGGTGCCACCCGCCTGGCAGAGCGTGGACACGATCGATCCGGACCTGCGGGCGTTCTACGAGTTCTATTCCCCGCACATGGAGCCGTGGGACGGACCCGCCGGCATCGTCACCACCGACGGCCGGTATGCGGCCTGCACGCTCGACCGCAATGGCCTGCGCCCCTCGCGTTGGGTCATCACCCGAAACCGCCACCTGACCATCGCCTCGGAGATGGGCGTGTGGGACTTCCGCCCCGAGGACGTGGTCCGCAAGGGCAAGCTCGGTCCCGGCGAGATGCTGGTCCTCGATCTGCAGACCGGCGAGCTGATGGACACGAAGCGCGTCGACGACGTGCTGAAGTCGCGCCATCCCTACAAGACCTGGCTGAAGAAGGGGGTGCGCTACCTCGAGAGCGACCTCATCGATTCACGCCTGGCGGCCGAGCCGTTCGATCGCGAGACGCTGGCCCGCTACCAGAAGATGTTCAACATCACGGCCGAGGAGCGTGACGAGATCATCCGGGTGCTGGCCGAGGACGAGAGCGAGGCGGTCGGCTCGATGGGTGATGACACGCCCATGCCGGTTCTTTCCCACAAGATCCGCAACCTCTACGACTACTTCCGCCAGCAGTTCGCGCAGGTGACCAATCCGCCGATCGATCCGCTGCGCGAGAGCATCGTGATGTCGCTGTCGACGCAGATTGGTCCCGAGTGCAACGTTTTCGTGCCGTCACAGCAGCATGCTCGCCAGGTGGTCCTGAACTCGCCCATCCTCTCGCAGCGCAAGTTGCGGCAGATCGTCGGGCTGAAGGAGGAGGGCGTCACCCACGAGTTCCTCGACCTGCAGCACCCGGTCGACGAACCGCTGCAGAAGGCGCTGCTGCGGCTGTGTGACCAGGCGGAGCAGGCGGTCCGGCGCGGAGTCGGCGTGATCCTGCTCTCGGACCGCTATCTGGTCGAGAACAAGGTGCCCGTGCACGCGCTGCTGGCCTCCGGTGCGGTGCACCATCGCCTGGTCGCGACCGGCCTGCGCTGCAAGTGCAATCTCCTGGTGGAGACCGGTACTGCCCGCGACTCGCACCACTTCGCCTGCCTCATCGGCTACGGTGCCACGGCGGTCTATCCGTACATGGCATACCAGACCATCTTCGACCTCATGAAGAAGGGCAAGGTCAAGATGGGCGTCGAGGAGCGGCAGGAGCTGGGTCGCAGCTACCGCCGTGGCGTGAAGAAGGGCCTGTACAAGGTGATGTCCAAGATGGGCATCTCCACCATCGGCAGCTACCGCTCCGCCCAGCTGTTCGAGATCGTCGGTCTCGCACCCGAGGTAGTCGATCTCTGCTTCAAGGGTACGGTCAGCCGCATCAAGGGTGCGGATTTCAGCGACCTCGAGGCGGACCAGAAAACCCTGGCGGCCCGCGCCTGGAATCCCCTGTCGCCGCTGGACCAGGGCGGTCTGCACAAGTACGTCCACGGCGGCGAGTACCACATGTACAACCCGGACGTCATCGCCACGCTGCAGGCGGCCGTGATCGCGGGCGACTACACGCGCTGGGAGGATTTCGCACGCATCGTCAACCATCGTCCGGCCAGCACGCTGCGCGATCTCTTCCACTTGCGGACCGACCGCACCCCCGTACCGCTCGAGGAGGTCGAGCCGGTGGAGTCGATCCTCAAGCGCTTCGACAGTGCCGGCATGTCGCTCGGGGCCCTGTCGCCGGAGGCGCACGAGGCGCTCGCCATCGCCATGAACCGCCTGGGTGCCCGCTCCAACAGCGGCGAGGGTGGCGAGGCGGTGGCGCGCTACGGCACCGAGAAGAACAGCAAGATCAAGCAGGTGGCCTCCGGCCGCTTCGGCGTCACGCCGGAATACCTGGTCAGTGCCGAAGTGCTGCAGATCAAGGTGGCGCAGGGCGCCAAGCCGGGCGAGGGCGGCCAGTTGCCCGGACACAAGGTGAACGAGATGATCGCCACGCTGCGTTACGCA
>JBJTPC010000428.1:0-6230 GCA_046074905.1 Gammaproteobacteria bacterium | reverse complement strand
TGTCCGTGCCGCGTTGGACTGGCTGGAGGTGGCCGGTGAGGTGCGCGGACGGGGTGCCGGAACGATGCCCCGTCAAGGTCCGGTGGTCGTGGTCGCCAATCATCCCTACGGGGGTCTCGAGGGACTGGTGCTGTTGGAGTGGCTCCTCGCCCAGCGGCTTGACGTCAAGGTCCTGGCCAACGAATGGTTGGCGATGCTTCCCGGGTTGCGACCGTGCCTGGTCGGCGTGGACGTGTTTGCGGCGGAAGGCAAGCTGTCCGGTGCGCAACGCAATGCTCGGGCAGTGCGCGAGGCACTGCGCTGGCTGGGCAGCGGCGGGGTACTGCTCGTCTTCCCGGCCGGTGAAGTGGGGCACTTGCGCCCGCGGCCCCTGCCCATCGGCCCGGTGGTGGCGGACGGCCCGTGGCGATTGGGGGTGTCCAACTTGTTGCTCCGCTCGCAGGCCACGGCCATCCCGGTGTGGGTTGAGGGCGGCAACAGCGCCCTTTTCCAGGCGGCGGGCCTGGTGCATCCCACTCTGCGTACCGTCCTGCTGCCGCGCGAGTTGCTGAACAAGGAAGGTCGCACGGTGGTGTTCCATGTCGGCGAGCCGGTGCCGGCGTCGCGCTGGTCGCGCGAGGCGGATCCGCAGGCCATCACCGATCTGCTGCGACTGCGTTCTGCTCTCGCCAGCCAGTCGGGTCCACTGGCACCCAGCGACGCCCTTCAGGAATCGGCAGCGCCGACCGGCGCTTGCCTGGCGGTCGCCATGCCGACGTTGCCGGTGGCGCCCGGGGTGCCTGCAGCAACGCTGGCCGCCGAGTGGGCGGCGGTGCCGGCGGCCGATCGACTGCTCGAGGCGGGGCGGTTCGAGATCTGCCGCATCCACCCGGCGCGCTCGCCTGCCTTGATGCATGAACTTGGCCGTCTGCGCGAAATGACCTTTCGCGAGGTGGGCGAGGGGACCGGTCGATCGCTGGATCTGGACGCGTTCGATGCGCACTACACCCAGTTGGTATTGCGCGACAACCTTGCGGGGGAGTTGGCAGGGGCCTATCGACTCACGGGCGTCGACGACGCCCTGGCGGCGCGTGGTCGCGATGGCCTGTACACCTCGACCCTGTTCCGGTTCCGTGAACCGGCTACCCTCCTGCTGCGCAACGCCGTGGAATTGGGGCGCTCATTCGTGGTCCCCGCGTATCAGCGCCAGCATCTCCCCTTGATGCTGCTGTGGCGCGCGGTGGCCTCCCACGTGATGACCGCGACCGGTCGGCATCTCCTGTTCGGCCCCGCCAGTCTCAGCGCCCGCATACGCCCCGAAGCGAGCGCGCTGATTCTCGAGTGGCTGCGGCTGCATCGACCGCATGCGCTCCTCATGCCGCTGGTGACGGGGCGCCGTGTTACCGGCCTGCGCACCTGGCCGCGGCGGCTGCGGGCTGAGCTGCTGGCCTGTACCGATCTCGACACGCTCGACCGACTGGTGGGGGACCTGGATCCGGAGTCCGGCGGGCTGCCGCCGTTGCTGCGCCAATACTTGCGTCTCGGCGCCAGGTTCGTGGCCGCGAATCGGGACGCGGCCTTTGCCGACGCCATTGATGTTCTCGTGACCGTCGACCTGCGCGCCGTCCCCGACCGCGTGCTGGTCCGGTTGGTGGGCCGCGAGATGACGGAATCGTGGCGGTTGTGTGAACGTGACGGATTCATGACAAGGCGACGCTTGATGACAGGGCGGTTTCGCCCTGCCACGAAAATGTCATAAACACCCCGTATAACGTTCAGCCATCGGTTCCGCAATCGTCATCCAGGGTGCCCCCGTGACCAATCTTCGCCTTGCCCTTGCCGTTTCCTTCACGCTGGCTGCCAGTGCCTTGGGTGCTGCGGAGGCCGTCGCCGCCGGTCGTTCGACGCCCGCGCCGGCAGCGCCCGCCGTCACGGCAAGCGATCTCGAGGCCCTGCGCGCGGAATTCGCCGGATTGCGGGAGCGCATCGAGCGCCTCGAGGCAGCGAATGCCCAGCTGGCGACGGAGAATGCGGAGCTGCGTGCCGCGGCGGAGGAGGGCGACCCGGTGGTCGATTACCTCAAGTCCCAGGTGAGAGAGCAGCGCGAGGAGACCGCGAAGCTGACGGCAGATGCCGAAAAGGTCCGTGGCGCCGATTGGGCCGCCAAGTTCAAGTGGAAGGCGGATCTCCGCTACCGGTTCGAGACCCTCGAGGGCGACACCCTGGCCAGGCGCGAGCGCGAACGCTTCCGCTTGCGGGCGGGATTCGAGGCCCGCGCGACGGATCACCTCCTGCTGGTCGCCCAGCTGGCCTCCGGCGGAGCCGACCCCCGCTCGTCGAACCAGACGCTGTCCGGGCAGTTCGACCGCGAAACGCTCGGCATCGATCTCGCCTACTTCGAGTGGACGCCGGCGCCGGGATACCGCGTGACGGGCGGCAAGATGAAGAACCCGCTCGTCCGTCCGGCGGATCTTTTCTGGGACAACGATCTGAACCCCGAGGGAATCTCCCTCGGCTTCGAGCGGGGCCCGTGGTTCGGCAGCGCGAACTACTGGTACCTCGCGGAGCGCGCCGGTCTTTCGACCGCCGGCGCCAGCTTTGCGACCAAGGGGGCGGAGGCGACGGCTACCGTGGCGCAGCTGGGATATCGCTTGCCGCTGGGCAGCCTGTCGACGCTGACGCTTGCCGCCAACTACCTCGATCTCGGCGGGGCACAGGGTCGCTGCGACTTGTTCGGCAACTCGGGCAACGGCAACTCGACCACCACGGTGACCACTGCCCCTTGTTCCGCCACCAATAACGCGGCGCTCACCTACGACTACCAGGTGAGCGGCCTGCAGGCGCAGTTCGACTCCACCTTTGGTCTGCTGCCATTCAGCGCCTTTGCCGAGTACGCGAAGAATGACGGTGCCGCCAACGGGCTCGATACGGCCTGGGCGGTGGGTGCCTCGCTCGGCAAGGCGGCCAACACGAATACCTGGGAAATCAGCTATCTCTACCAGTCCGTCGACAAGGACGCGCTTTATGGCATGTTTGTCGACTCGGATTTTGCCGACGGCCGCACCGACGGCAAGGGCAGCGTGATTCGCCTCGGCTACGCCCCGGTCAAGAACTGGACGCTGAACGCGACGCTGTTCCTCAACAAGCGCAACTTCAACAGCGCCGCCCCGCTGGATTATCGGCGGGTCCAGCTGGACTTCAACGTGAAGTACTGAGCAGGAGCTCCTCCACCCTTGCGGCAGGCCGCGGGGTTCTGTATATCAATGCCATCGAGGAGAGGCCATGGACACGTCAGACATTTCGCATCACATCTCCAGCCGGTTCAACGAGGACCTGGAGCGCGTCCGCAGCAAGGTGCTGCGGATGGGCGGCCTCGTCGAGGAGCAACTCCAGCAGGGCGTCAAGGCGTTGGTGGAAGGCGACAGTGCGCTCGGCGAGCAGGTGGCGCGACGTGATGTCGAGGTGAACGCTCTCGAGGTGTCCATCGACGAGGATTGCAGCCGCATCCTCGCCACCCGCAGCCCGGCCGCCTCGGACCTCCGCCTGATCGTCGCCATCATCAAGACGATCACCGACCTCGAGCGCATCGGCGACGAAGCCGAGAAAGTGGCTTACATCGCTTCCCGCCTGGCGACGATGGAGCGACCGTCCGATCGGTATCGCGAAATCAAGCACCTCGGGCGGCAGGTCCAGGACCTGGTGCACGGAGCCCTTGACGCTTTCGCGCGCGCGGACGCCGATGCTGCCCTGCGCATCGCACGCGGGGACAAGGTGATCGACGAGGAGTACGAGGCCATCCAGCGCCAGTGCATCACTTTCATGATGGAAGACCCGCGCACCATCCGCCGTGCCCTGGACGTCCTGTGGGTGGCTCGGGCGCTGGAGCGCATTGGCGACCATGCCAAGAACATTTGCGAGTACGTGGTCTACATGGCTCACGGCAAGGACATCCGCCATCTGTCCATCGATGACGTGGAGCGCGAGTTGCAGGCGCGGAGCGGTTCGGCGGAATGAAACTGCCAGGTCGACGCCTCCTGAATCTCGCCGGCGCGGGTGCCTGCGCGCTGCTGGTCGGGTTTGCCCTCTATGCGCAGCACGTGCTGGGTCTCGAGCCGTGCCACCTGTGCATCTTCCAGCGGATGGCCGTGATGGCGGTGGGGGCGGTGTTCCTCGTGGCGGCGCTGCATGGCCCCGGCGTGATCGGTGCCCGGGTCTATGGCGGGCTGACGGCGCTGGCCGCCCTGGGCGGCCTGGCGGTGGCCGGTCGGCACACCTGGATCCAGCTGCAGCCGCCCGGCAGCGTGCCAGCCTGCGGTGCGCCGCTTGATGTGCTGTTCGATCTCCTGCCGCTGCAGGAAGTGGTGCTCAAGGTGTTTCGCGGGGGCGGCGAGTGCCAGAAGGTCGATTGGACCTTCCTCGGGCTCACCATGCCGATGTGGCTGCTGGCCGTGTTCGCGGCTCTCGGCGCCTTCGCCCTCTGGGCGAACTTCCGGCGCGAACCGGCGACCTGAGTCCCGCGGCAGCGATTCGCCGTTGCCTCGAGTAGCCGCGGTCAGGCGGCCGGCAACAGGCGCCTGAACATCCCGACGTAGGTGCGGTGGAGGGCCTCGAGGTCCGCCACGCTGACGAACTCGTTCACCTTGTGGATGGTACGGTTCACCACCCCCAGTTCCAGCACCTGCGCCCCCATCGGCGCGATGAACCGGCCGTCACTGGTGCCGCCCCCGGTGGACAGGCGGGGTGGTGCGCCGGTCTCGGCTTCGATGGCGGCGACCGCCGCCGCGGAGAGCTCGCCGGGGGCGGTGAAGAACGGCAAGCCGGACACGAACCACTCCAGCGAATACTTCACGCCATGCCGGTCGAGGATGTCGGTGCCGGTACGCTGCAGGCCTTCCAGCGTCTGCGCGGGGGACCAGCGGAGATTGAACCGGGCCTTGAGTTCGCCGGGGATGACGTTCGGCGCGCCAGTGCCGGCGGTGAGGTTGGAGATCTGGAAGGTGGTGGGCTGGAAGAATTCGTCGCCGCTGTCCCAGACGCGCGTGGACAGTTCCGCGAGCGCCGGGGCAAAGGCATGGACCGGGTTGTCCGCCAGCTGGGGATAGGCGACATGTCCCTGGATGCCGTGGACCGTGAGGCGCCCCGAGAGACTGCCGCGGCGACCGTTCTTGACCACATCGCCGAAGCGCTGCTCGCTGGAGGGCTCCCCGACCAGGCACCAGTCGATGGTTTCACCGCGCTCGCGGAGCCATTCGACCACGCGGCGGGTGCCGTCGACGCTGGGGCCTTCCTCGTCACTGGTGACCAGCCAGGCGAGACGGCCGCGGTGGCGGGGCCGCTCCGCGAGGAATTCCTCGACGGCCGTGACCATGGCCGCCAGCCCGCTCTTCATGTCGGCGGCGCCGCGCCCGTAAAGCAAGCCATCGCGGAGGGTGGGCTCGAAGGGGTCGCTATGCCATTCCTCGAGGGGACCGGTCGGCACGACGTCCGTATGACCGGCGAGGCACAACGTCGGACCGCCGCCTCCCGGTACGCCCTCGCGCGTGGCCCAGAAGTTGTCCACCGGCCCGAACCGCAGCCGCTCCACCCGGAATCCCAGCACCTCGAGGCGCCGGATCATCACGTCCTGGCAGCCTTCATCCGCGGGGCTGACCGAGCGGCGGCGGAGGAGGTCGAGGGTGAGGTCGAGGGTGGCGCTCACGGGTGGGGGGTCTCCGGGTTGCAACGAACGCTGGGATGCGGGGGCGTTATACGGTTTGAGGTCTTTCCAGTCAATGACTTATGCTTGTCACATGACTGTCACAATTCGTCGCCAAACTCTCCTCATTCCATCACGACAGTCCACCGGAGAAAGGCCCATCATGAACCTTTGGCAGCGTCCCCTGGCGACGGCGATCATCCTCGGCGCGGCCGCCTTCTCGGCCCCCGAGACCGCGGTGGCCCAGCAGATCAAGATCGACGGCTCCAGCACCGTGTTCCCGATCATGGAGGCCGTGGCCGAGGAGTTCCAGATCGCCAAGCGCGGCAAGGTCCGCGTGACGGTCGGCATCGCCGGCACCGGCGGCGGCTTCAAGAAGTTCTGCCGCGGCGAGACGGATGTGTCCAATGCCTCACGCCCCATCCTCGCCGAAGAGATTGCGGCCTGCAAGGCAGCCGGAGTCCGCTACATCGAGCTGCCGGTGGCCTTCGACGCCCTGACGGTGGTCGTCAACAACAAGAACACCTGGGCGCGGACCCTGACGGTCGCCGAACTG
>JBJTPC010000427.1:0-15913 GCA_046074905.1 Gammaproteobacteria bacterium | reverse complement strand
CCCCGGTCAGGACGCAACTCGGGTACTTCCAGGTGATGGCGGAGCCGGTCTCCACTTGCGTCCACGAGATCTTGCTGCGGCGACCGCGGCAGTCGCCGCGCTTGGTGACGAAGTTGTAGATGCCGCCCACGCCGTTCTCGTCACCGGGATACCAGTTCTGCACCGTCGAGTACTTGATTTCGGCGTCGTCGAGGGCGACCAGTTCCACCACTGCCGCGTGCAGCTGGTTCTCGTCCCGCTTGGGGGCGGTGCAACCCTCCAGGTACGAGACATGGCTGCCCTCGTCGGCGACGATGAGGGTCCGTTCGAACTGGCCGGTGTTCGCCGCGTTGATGCGGAAATAGGTCGACAGTTCCATCGGGCAGCGCACGCCCTTGGGAACGTAGACGAAACTGCCGTCGCTGAACACGGCGCTGTTGAGCGCAGCGTAGAAGTTGTCGGTGTGCGGGACGACACTGCCGAGCCAACGCTCGATCAATTGCGGATGCTCCTTCACCGCTTCGGAGAAGGGGCAGAAGATGACGCCCGCCTTGGCCAGCCGGTCCTTGAACGTCGTCGCCACCGAGACGCTGTCGAAAACGGCATCCACTGCAACGCCGGCCAGCCGGGCGCGTTCGTGCAGGGGGATGCCCAGCTTGTCGTAGGTCTCGAGGAGTTTCGGATCAACCTCATCGAGGCTCTTCGGTCCGTCGGCTTGCTGCTTGGGTGCCGAGTAATAGCTGATCGCCTGGAAGTCGATGGGCGGATACCGGACGTAGGCCCAGGCCGGTTCCGTCATCGTCTGCCAGTGCCGATAGGCCTTCAGGCGCCAGTCGAGGAGGAACTGCGGCTCGCCCTTCTTGCGGGAGATCAGGCGGATGACGTCCTCGTCGAGACCCGGCGGGACGGTGTCGCTCTCGATGTCCGTGACGAAGCCGTGCCGGTACTTACCGGCCACGGCCTGCTCGAGGGCCGTGTTGCCCGGCGTGCTCATGGCGTGGAACTCCCGATGGGCCGCGTGCGCAGGGTACCCGCGCGCAGGGCGGCCACCAGTTCGGTGGAAGACTGCTGGTTCGTGACGGCGCGTACCCCCGGATTCGCCGCCGTCGCGTCCGGTGAAAGACCGGTCAGTTCGGGGAGCGTGACATCCTGCAAGGCGCGCCGGACCGCGATGTTCACCTTCTGCCAGGCATTGCCCGACCGACAACTCGCCTCCAGGTCACAACTGCCCGGATGCGTTGCGCACTCGGTCAGGCCGACGGGGCCCTCGATCGCGTCGATGATGTCTGCCGCGCTGATTTGCGCGGCTGCGCGCGACAATTGATAGCCGCCATGGATTCCACGGGTGGAACTGACCAGTCCGCCGCGGAGCAGGGCCTTGAGCACCTTGCTCACCGTGGGCAGGGCGATACCGGTGCCATCGGCGAGTTGGGCGGCGGAGTGCGGGGCGCCGGCGCCCGCGGCGAGGGCTCCGAGGACCACGGTCGCGTAATCGGTGAGTTTGCTGATGCGCAGCATGGTGTTGAGGTACCGATCCAGTCGGGAAGCGGGCAGTGCCCTAAACAGGACCATTTTAGTACTAATAATCCCGTGCCACCAGCCGGAACGCGACCGCCGCCGGGCGACAGGCGACAGATGATTGTTTCTTTTTCGCAACAATGAACCTTTTTGCACCGCAACTGTCCGGTATAATCGTCCCATGAGCGTGCCTGAAATCGTCACTGCCGACCCCCAAGACCCGGTGCTTTCCGGTCGTGGTTGCGCGCCTACCGGCAGCGAGGTCCGCGACGCCATCGTGCGAATCGAGGGGCTGACGTACCGTGCGGGCCGCCGCACGATTTTCGACGGCCTCGATCTCGCTTGCCGCAAGGGCCAGGTGACCGCCGTCATGGGGCCCAGTGGCACCGGCAAGACCACCCTGCTCAAGCTCATGACCGGACAGGTACAGCCGGATCGCGGATCCGTGGTGGTGGATGGCCAGGATCTCGCAAAGTTGTCCCGTCAGGGCATCTATGCGGTGCGCCGGCGCATGGGCATGTTGTTCCAGAACGGCGCCCTCCTGACCGACCTCAGCGTGTTCGAGAACGTCGCGTTTCCGCTACGCGAGCACACGGACCTGCCCGAGCGGCTGATCCGGCACGTGGTACTGACCAAGCTCCACGCGGTCGGCCTCCGCGGTGCGGCGACGCTGATGCCTGGCGAGTTGTCCGGGGGCATGGCCCGCCGGGTTGCCCTCGCGCGGGCCATCGTGATGGATCCGGCCCTGCTGATCTACGACGAGCCGTTCGTCGGGCTCGACCCCATCTCCATGGGCGTGGTCCTGCGTCTGATTCGCCAGATGAACGATGCCCTCGGTATCACCAGCATCGTGGTCTCGCACGACGTGCAGGAGATCAGCGCAATTGCCGACTGCTCGTATCTCCTCTCCGGCGGCAAGGTGGTCGCCTCCGGGCGTCCGGAAGAACTGCGCGGCAGCCAAAGCGAGGTGGTCCGGCAGTTCATGAACGGCATGGCGGATGGCCCGGTGCCGTTCCATTTTCCGGCGCCCGACTACGAGCGGCAATTGCTCGGCGAAAGCAGCGGGACCGGCGCCCCTGAACGGCCTGCGGGAGAAACGCCGTGAGCGCCTCCAACCTGCGGATGGATCGCCTCGGGGGGCTGCGCGGAGCGCTGGAGAAGCTCGGCCGCTATCTGCTGTTCGCCGGACGACTGCTGGCATGGACGCCCGCTGCCTGCCTCCGGCCTGGCCTGGTGGTGGCGCAGGTGTTCAACGCCGGGGCCCTGTCGCTGGCCTTGATCATGTTCTGCGGCTTGTTCGTCGGTATGGTGCTGGGGCTGCAGGGTGCCGATCTGCTCGAACGCTTCGGTGCCGAGGAGGCGCTTGGCCCGGCGGCAGCGCTCGGCTTGCTGAAGCAACTGGGTCCGGTGGTGGCAGCGCTGCTGTTCGCCGGTCGGGCGGGGACCGCGCTGACCTCCGAAATCGGTCTCATGGCCGCCACGGATCAGCTCTCCGCCATGGAAATGATGGCGGTCGATCCAGTCCGCCGCGTCTGCGTGCCGCGCTTCGTCGGCGCTCTCGTGGCACTGCCGCTGCTGACCGCGATCTTCATCGTCATCGGGCTTTATGGTGCGCAACTCGTGGGCGTGCAGTTGCTGGGCATCGATGCCGGTCAATTCTGGTCGCAGATGCGCGCCGCCGTCGAGCTCGACGATATCGCCGAGGGGTTGGTCAAGAGCGTCTTCTTCGCCCTGGCCGCGGCGTCCATCGCCGTCTACGAGGGATTCCATTCCCAGCCGACTGCCGAGGGGGTTGGCCGGGCCACGACGCGTACGGTGGTCAATTCGTCCGTCGCCGTGCTGCTGCTCAACTACGTCCTCACCGCTTACTACCTCCACTGAAGGTTCCGGAATCACGACCATGCGACAGTCCAGGTCCATCGAGTTGGCGACAGGCTTTTTCGCCGCGCTCGGCTTTGCCTCCATTTTCTTCATGGTCACCCAGATCACGGACAGCAAACCCTCGTTCGGCGAGCGGGGCTATCGCGTGGAGGCGGAGTTCGACAACATCGGCAGCCTGAAGGAGGGTGCGCCGGTATCCATGAGCGGGGTGGCCATCGGGCGCGTCGAGTCGATTCGTTACGACCAGCAGGCGTACAAGGCGCACGTCGTGCTGCGCATCCGCCCCGAGTTCAACCGCATTCCGGACGACAGCGATGCCGCCGTGTTCACCGCCGGCCTGCTCGGTGGCCAGTACATCGGCCTGCAGCCCGGCGGTTCGGAAACCTACCTCAAGGACGGCGGCCGGCTCGGCATGACCCAGTCGGCCATCGTGCTCGAGGAACTCATCAGCAAGTTCCTGTTCTCGTTCGCCAGCAAGGAGGCCGACGAGAAGACGGCCCCGGTCGAGCCCGCCACCCCGGATACCGCCCCATGAAGCCCGCAGTCCTGTTGCTGGCGGCAGCCCTCGGTCTCGGACTCGTGTTTTCCCCGTGCGGCATGAAGCAGGCCGGTGCGGCCCCTGCCGCCGCGACCGCCGACCCGCAGGCGATCATCACCGAACTCGCCAACCGCCTAGCCAAGGAGGTCGACGAGCAGCGTCCGGCACTCAAGAAGGATCCCCGTCGCATCTATGCGATGGTGGACGCCTTGCTGCTGCCGCGCTTCGACCTGGAGTACGCAGGTCGCCTGGTGATGGGGACGCACTACCGTACGGCTACGCCGGAACAGCGCGATCGATTCATCCGCGCCCTGTACCGTTCGCTGCTGAAGACCTACGGTGCCGCGGTTCTGGATTTCTCTCCGGAGCGGATGAAGGTGCTGCCTTACCGCCCCGAGTCGTCCCCGGATACCGCCACCGTGCGCACGGAAATCCGCCGTGACGATGGCACGCGCATTCCGGTCAATTACATCCTGCGTCGCACGCCGGAGGGCTGGAAGGCCTGGGATGTGGTGATCGAGGGCATCTCCTACGTGCGCAATTTCCGCAAGGATCTCGGTGCCGAGATCGAACGTCGTGGCCTGGAGGCGGTCATCCAGCGGCTGGAAGCCGAGGGGGCTGCCGCGGATCCGGCCCGCCGCAAATGAGCACCACGGGTTTCCGCTTCGTCGAGGAGATGCCCGGTCGGTTCGTGCTCTCCGGGGAGTTCGGTTATGCGACCGCCCGCCGCATTCTCGAGGCCGGCAATGCGGCCTTTCCGGCCCACGAATCCGTGGTCGTGGACCTCTCGGGGGTGACGCAGGCGGACAGCGCCGGCCTGGCGGTCTTGCTGGAGTGGGTGACGTGGGCGCACCGCGAGGGTCGCGAGATCCGGTTCCAGCAGATGCCACGGGCCATCCGCGCAATCGCGCGGATCAGCGAGGTCGAGGGATTGCTGGAACCCGGCGAAGACTTCAAACGGACCGTGGTGATCGTGCGCGGTCAGGCACGCCACTGAGGACCGTTCACTCCGCGGCGGGATCCTCCAGCGGTTCCTCGTCCTCCACGACCGGAACATTGCCGTCGCGGACCTTGTACTCGCGGCGCTGCAGGTAGGCGTCGCGCACGAAGGCATACGGATCGAAGGCCTGCTCCACGGCGGCATCCGCCACCAGGACATTCGCGCGCGTATCGACGACGCGGAGTACCGCGAGACTGCCGGAGACCGCGTCCTGATCGATGTAGGAGCGCAGGTCGGTCACGTAGTCCACCCCCCAGGTCGGGGCGTCCCGCAGCGTGGAGGGACCCAGCATGGGCAGCATGAGATACGGACCGCTGGGCACCCCCCACTTGCCGAGGGTCTGGCCGAAATCCTCGTCGTTCCTGGGCAGTCCCGCTCCGGTGGCGGGATCCATCAGTCCGCCGAGCCCGAACACGGTATTGACCGCGAATCGTGCCACGTCCCGCGTGCCGTCACCCCACTTGCCCTGCAGGAAGTTGTTGACGATCGTGTTCGGGTAACCCAGGTGTCCGATGAAATTGCCGATCCCCGAGCGCAACGGACGGGGCAGCCGCGCATAGCCGCGGGCGACGGGCCGGACCACCACGCGGTCCACCCCGGTGTTGAAGGCATACATGGAGCGATTGAAGCGCTCGAAACGGTCACGGTGGTCGGTCGCGGACGAGGCGCCGGCCGTCGCCGCCGGCACGACCGAAGGGGTCGCAGCCGGGTCCGTTGCAGCAGCAACGACCGGGTTTGCCAGCAGCAGGGCTGCCAGCCACGTGGATCGGGTGGGATATCTCATGGCCGAAAATGGCTCGTCAATGGATTGGGCTGCATTCTAGCGTGTCTCGATCGGAGGACCGTTCAGCGGCCTCTGGTGTCACCGACCTCGGGTTCCGGCAAGGGTTCCCCACGGGCCGCCTGCGCCTGCAGTTTCGGTGGCAGGTACTCCTGCAACTCCGTGCGGCGAGCCATGAAGCGGGCGGTCTGCATGTCGGTGATGCCGGGCGTCTGCAGGGCCCGCCCCAACTGATTGATCGCACGGTTGAGGTCGCCGGTGGCCAGCAGGTACTCGGCAGCGTAATAGTTGGCCTCCGGCTGGTCGCCCTGTGCGCTCGCGGCCTGTGCCAGCATGCGGATCTGCAACGGTGTTGCCGGTACCTGGTTGAACAGGTCGAGCAGGATCCGATGGGCTTCACCCGGCTCCCCGGCGCGCAGGAGGGTATCGCCGTACAGCACCGTCACGGCGACATTGCGCGGAAACAGTTCCATCGCCTCGACGAGTGCGGCTCGCGCGGCGCGCAGGTCGCCTGCTTGCAGGTACGCTTCGGCCAGGGCCGTATGGTAGGGGATGACCTCCGGTCGCGACCGACGCAATTCGCGCAGTGCCGCGATCGCCTCGCCGGTGTCACCGGCACGGGTGGCCGCGAGGGCTCGTCCGTAGCGTCTCGCATCAGGCAGCGGAACATCGCTGCCGGAGACCGCGTCTGCGTAAGACTCGCGAGGGTCACGACCTGCGGGTGTGGTGAGAACGCGGATCCGTTCACGCGCCAGCGTGTAGCCGACGCTGTCGATTGGCCGGACAGTCTGGAATTGCTCGGCACGCTCCTTGGCCTCGGCGATGCGGTTGCTGGTGACCGGATGCGTCAGGAGGAACTCGGGGATGCGGCTCGCACCCAGCGAGTTCTGGCGCCCCATCGTTTCGAAAAACGTGCCCATGCCGTGCGGGTCGAAGCCGGAAGCTGCCAGGATCCCCATCCCGACCCGATCCGCCTCCGATTCGTTGGCGCGTGAATAGTTGAGGCGCTGCTGCGCCGCCACGCCCTGCGAGACGGCGACGGCACCTTGCACGGCATCGCTGCTGCCTACCGCGGCCCCGATCAGGATGGCTGCCAGCATGCCCACGGCGGAGATGGCCGAGTTTTTCGACTGTGCCGCGATGCTCCGCGCGAGGTGCCGCTGCGTGACATGGGCAATCTCGTGCGCGAGGACGCCGGCCAATTCGCTCTCGTTCGCCGTTGCGGTGACCAGGCCGGCATTGATGCCGATGAAGCCACCGGGCAGGGCGAAGGCATTGAGGTCCGTGTCCTTCATGATGAAGAAGTTGAACTTCAGGTTGCCGTCGTGGGCCTGTGCCGCGAGGCGTTGACCGAGTTGCTGGATGAAGTCGTTCAGTTCCGGATCGTCGAGAATCTCGCCGTTGTCGCGCAACTGGCGAACGATGCTCGAACCGATCGAGTACTCCTCGCCGGCGGTGAAGACCTGGTCCGCGGGAGTGCCGATGTCCGGGAGGTCGTTGCCGCGGTGGCCGCTCCCGGTCGGCGTCGTGCCGGCGGCCAGCAGCGTGCCGGGCGCAGCGGCGAGGGTGGCTGCCAGGAACACGAGCAGCGTGAATGGATGAGCCCGGCGCATGCGTGTTTCGAACGTGGCTTCCGGCCCGGGTTCCCCGTGGCGGCCGGCAGCACGGGTCACAAGGCTTCCGAGGCGAAATCGGCGAGTCGCGAACGCTCGCCGCGTTGCAGCGTGATGTGTCCCGCGTGCCCCCAGCCCCGGAAGCGATTCACCACGTACGTCAGGCCGCAGGTGGTTTCGGTGAGATAGGGCGTGTCGATCTGCGCGATGTTGCCGAGGCAGACCAGCTTGGTGCCGGGACCCGCGCGCGTGACCAGTGCCTTCATCTGCTTCGGCGTCAGGTTCTGCGCCTCATCGAGAATCAGGTAGCGGCTGAGGAAGGTCCGGCCCCGCATGAAGTTCAACGAGCGGATCTTGATGCGGCTGCGCAGGAGGTCGTTGGTCGCCGAGCGCGCCCAGTTGCCCGTCTCCTGGCCCTGGGTGAGCACCTCGAGGTTGTCCATGAGAGCCCCCATCCAGGGCTCCATCTTTTCCTCTTCGGTACCCGGTAGGAAACCGATATCCTCGCCCAGCGGCACGGTCACGCGCGTCATGATGATTTCGCTGAAGCGTTTCGTATCGAGGGTCTGCTGCAGTCCGGCTGCCAGGGTGAGCAGCGTCTTGCCGGTCCCGGCGGGTCCCAGCACGGTGACGAGGTCGATTTCGGGATCGAGGAGGAGATTGAAGGCGAAGTTCTGTTCGCGGTTGCGGGCGGCGATGCCCCAAACGCCGTGCCGCGTCTGGCGGAAGTCCTGTGCCAGTTCCAGCACCGCCTCCTCGCCATCCACCTTGCGGACGATGCACTCGAGGCCGCCCTCGGCGTCCTCGTAGACGAACTGGTTCGGCGCCCACTCCGTCACCTGCGGCCCGCGGAGCCGGTAGAAGGTGCGGGTGCCTTCCTTCCATGACTGCATGTCCGCGCCATGGCGTTCCCAGAAATCCCCGGCGAGGGCAATCGCGCCGGTGTGCATGAGGTCGGCGTCGTCGATGGTGCGGTCGCTGAAATAGTCCTCGGCGTGAACGCCCAGGATGGTGGCCTTGATGCGCAGGTTGATGTCCTTGGACACCAGCGTGACCGCCGCCCCGGGACGCGCCCGTTGCAAAGCCAAGGCCTGGCCCAGGATGGCGTTATCCGCACCCGAGCCGGGGAGGGTGTCCGGCAGTGCACCGTCGAGTCGCTGCGTCTGGAAGAACACGCGCCCACTGGCCGGACGCTTCTTGACGCCGCTGGAGAAAGCCGACGCGAACTCGTGCCCGGGCAGCGGCAGTCCGGCATCGATCTGCGACTTCGAGGCACCCTGCATCAGTTCGTCGAGGAAGCGGCTCACCTGCCGGACGTTGCGTGCCGCCTCCGAGAGGCCCTTCTTGCCATTGTCGAGTTCTTCCAGGACCACCATCGGCAGGAAGACATCATGTTCCTCGAACCGGAAGAGGGCCGTCGGGTCATGCATGAGGACGTTCGTGTCCAGCACGAACAGCCGCTGGCTACCCGCTTGCGGCGCCATCGGCTACAGGGCCTGCAGGGCGGCCAGCACCTCGGCGGCATGGCCGTCGACCTTCACCTTGCGCCATTCGTGACGCAGGATGCCCTTGGCATCGATGAGGAATGTGCTGCGCTCCACTCCCATGTACTTCCGGCCGTACATGCTCTTCTCTTTCCAGACGTCGAACTGGCGACAGAGCGCCTGATCCTCGTCGACCAGCAATTCGAAAGGGAAGGCGTAGCGGGCCTTGAATTTCTCGTGGCTGGCGAGGTTGTCCGGCGACACGCCGAGGACCACGGCGCCGGCGGCGGCGAAACGTGCATGCAACTCGCCGAAGGCCACGCTCTCCTTGGTGCAGCCGCTGGTGTTGTCCTTCGGGTAGAAATACAGCACCACCGCCTTGCCCGCCTGCAGGGCCGCCTTGAGATGGAAGGAGGTACCACCAGTGGCGGGGGCTGAGAAATCCGGGACTTTCTTGCCGACGACGGGCGCGCTCATGGGGGGAATCCTCTGGCGATGGGGAGGGAGCTCGCGGCGGCGGGGATCAACCCTTCACCGGCTCGAGGATGGCATCGAGATTCAGGTGATCGCAGAAGTCCATGAATTCTTCGCGCAGCACCCCGAGATGGATGCGCGCCGGGACGTTGACCACCATGCGGACGTTGGTCATGGGCGCACCGGTATGCACCGCGATGTAGGTGTGGCAGTCGCACTCGGCGATATCGATGGCGCGTGCCGAGAAGAACCCGGAGAAGGCCGAGACGACCCCGGTCTGGTCGGGGCAGACGAACTCGACCGTGTAGGAGAGTTGGTCGGTGCGGACCGTCCGTGGATCGGCCCGCCGGACGGTGAGGGTCAGCTCCGGCGTTCCCTGGAGTTTTTCCAGTTCGCGTTCGACCTTGCCGACCGAGTGCCAGTTGCCGCCGATGAGCATCAGGATCGCGAACTGGTTGCCGAGTCCGGTCATCCGGCACTCGATCAGGTTGCCGCCGGCATCGGCGATCAGTCGCGTCAATTCGTGGACCAGCCCGGGTCGGTCCTGGCCGAGCGCGGACACGGCCAGCAGTTGGCGGCTGGTCGCCGGCGCGGCACCGGTGGCAGGAGGGGAGGCGGGCGGGGGAACGGAACTGGGGGGCACGGACGTCTGGAGTGCAGCGCGGGCCGGAATGCCCGCCCGGACATTTTACACGGTTCACACGGTCGCCGCCGGGCGCGTTACCATGTCGCCCCGTGGCCCCGCCGGGGCGGAATGCGGCCCGCGAAGGGCCCCGAGGCGAAGAGACAGTGTTCAGCGGCAGCATGGTCGCGGTGGTCACGCCGATGACCGGTTCGGGCGAAATCGACCTCCAGGCTTGGGAGCGGCTGCTGGAGTGGCACGCGGCGCAGGGCACGGATGCGGTCGTGGTGGTCGGCACCACCGGCGAGTCGCCCACGGTCACGCTGGCCGAGGCGGCGGAACTGGTCCGCCGCGCCGTCGCCGTTCTCGGCGAACGCGTGCCGGTGATTGCCGGTACGGGAACCAACAGCACGACCGGCACCGTCGAGCGAACCCGTACCCTGGCAGCCGCGGGGGCCGCCGCGGCGCTGGTGGTCACGCCGTACTACAACAAGCCGACCCAGGAAGGCCTGTTCCAGCACTTCATGGCGGTGGCGGACGCCTCGCCGATTCCGCTCATCCTTTACAACGTGCCTTCGCGGACCGGGGTTGACCTCCTGCCCGACACCGTGGTCCGGCTGGCCCGTCATCCGCGGATTGTCGGCATCAAGGAGTCCACCGGCAGTCTGGCCAGACTCGAGGAACTGGTGGCCCGTTGCGGTCGCGATCTCGAGATCTACAGTGGCGAGGACCCGATCGCGGTCGCTTCCATCCGCTGCGGGGCACGGGGCGTCATCTCCGTGACTGCCAACGTGGCGCCCGCGGCCATGCATCGCCTGTGCGCCCACGCACTCGCCGGGCGCTTCGCCGAGGCGGAGGCAATCGACGCGCAGTTGCATTCGCTCCATCGCGCCCTGTTCACCGAGTCCAATCCCATCCCGGTCAAGTGGGCAGTGGCCCGCCTCGGCCTGATTCCCGAGGGTCTGCGACTGCCGTTGACCCCGTTTTCCGCCCAACATCATGCCGTCGTCCGCGAGGCGATGGCCGCCGCAGGGGTGCTTCCATGACCATTTCACGTTGTTCCATCCGTACCCTTCTCGGTGGGCTCCTGCTGTTGCCCTTGCTGGGCGGCTGCGGCTTCATGGAGCGGGTGGGCCTGCTCGGGTCCGGCATCGCGACCTGCCAGGAGCCGCAAGCCTACGAGGCTGCGGCGGAGATTCCGCCGCTGCAGGTGCCGGCGGGTCTCGATACCCCGCCAGCCCGCGTCGCACTCAAGATCCCGACCCTCGACGTCCCGGAGCGCAAGCGTGCGGCGAACGTCCTTGCCTCGACCAGCCGCCGACCTACTATCCTGGTCGTCCGCGACCCACGGTCGCGGCCACGAAAAAGGCGAAAAACTGAGCCAGACCAGCCGCTTGGCCATGCCTGTCGATGGCCTGCAGCAACCCTCGCCCGGGGAGTGCCCCTTGCGGAAAGTTTGCCCGCAGCGGCCTGACCTAGTAACCTTCGCGCGCGCCGGAGAGATGGCCGAGTGGTCGAAGGCGCTGGACTGGAATTCCAGTAATACCTTCACGGGTATTCGTGGGTTCGAATCCCACTCTCTCCGCCACTTTTTCCCGGGGGGCATCCAGCCCGCTCCCCGGAATCGCATGCGGTCCATGGTGGCCCGCGTCGGTTCTTCCGCGACGGTCAACCGTGAACCCCGCCAGGCCCGGAAGGGAGCAACGGTAACGGCGCGACCGGGTGCCGGGAGGTCGCCGGCGCGGGTCGCCTCCCGCCGAGATCAGGACGCCTAGCGCATGAGTTACCTCGTCCTGGCGCGCAAGTGGCGCCCCAAGAACTTCAGCGAGATGGTCGGTCAGGAACATGTCCTGCGTGCCTTGGTACACGCACTGGACCATGACCGGGTCCATCACGCATTCCTGTTCACTGGCACCCGGGGTGTCGGCAAGACCACGGTTTCGCGCATTCTCGCGAAGAGCCTCAATTGCGACCGCGGCGTCTCCTCGACGCCCTGTGGGGAGTGTGCCGCCTGCCGCGAGATCGACGAGGGGCGGTTCGTCGAACTGATCGAGGTGGACGCGGCGTCGCGCACCAAGGTCGAGGACACCCGGGAACTGCTCGAGAACGTGCAGTACGCGCCCACACGGGGGCGCTACAAGGTGTATCTCATCGACGAAGTGCACATGCTCTCCGCCCACTCCTTCAACGCCTTGCTGAAGACGCTGGAGGAGCCGCCGCCGCACGTGAAGTTCCTGCTGGCCACGACCGATCCGCAGAAACTCCCGGTCACGGTCCTGTCGCGCTGCCTGCAGTTCCACCTCAAGCGTCTCGGGACCGGACTGATCAGCGACCGGATGCGGCAGATCCTCACGGCCGAGGGCGTGGACTTCGAGCCGCCGGCGCTGCCGTTGCTGGCGCGGGCCGCGGACGGCAGCATGCGCGACGGGCTCAGCCTCCTGGACCAGGTCCTGGTCTTCGGGGGTGGCCGGGTGGGCGAGCAGGATGTCCGAGGCATGCTGGGCACCATCGATCGGGGGCACGTGGTGCGGATCGCGGGACTCGTGGCCGACGGCGATGCGGGGGGAGTGCTGGCGCAGGTCGCAGCCCTCGACGAGCAGGCGCCCGACTATGACGATGTGCTGGTCGAACTTGCGGCGCTCCTGCAGCGCGTGGCGCTGCAGCAGGCCGTGCCCGGCGCCGGTCCCGACGAGGTCTGGGACGAGGCGACCCTCGTGGAACTCGCCGCGCGTCTTGCGCCGGAAGATGTGCAGCTCTACTACCAGATGGTCTTGAATGGGCGTCGCGACCTGCCCCTCGCCCCGGACCCGCGCCTGGGGTTCGAGATGACCCTGCTGCGCATGCTGGCCTTCCGTCCCGCGGAGGCGGGGATGGTGCGCGCGGCACCGCGGGTTGCCCCGCTGCGGCCGCGCCCCGCGACGCGATCCTCCGGGCCACTGCCGGGGCCACTGCCGGGGCCCGGCACCGGTGCCGGGTCCTTGCCGGCGGCCGTCGCGAAGTTGTCCCCGATGCCGGTCGAGCCACCGGCACCGGCATTGAGCGCGCCGCGCAGCGGGACGGCCTTCACCAGCGCCGATTGGACCTTGTTGATCGAGCGGCTGAACCTGGCCGGTGCAGTGCGGCAACTGGCGACCCACTGCGAGTGGGTGGAGCGCACCGCCACCGTGGTGCGCCTGCGGCTGGATGGTCGGAGTGCCGCGATGCAGACGCCCGGGACCGTCGAGAAACTGGCCGCGGCGCTTTCCACCTTCTATGGTCAGCCGATGCGCGTCGAGGTGGATTGCGCCCCGCTCGCCGAGGACACGCCGGCTCGTGCCGCCGAACGTGCGGCGGCAGAGCGCCAGGCCCGTGCCGTCGAGGCCCTCGAACGCGAACCAGTGGTGCGAATGCTGCAGGAGCGCTTCGGCGCGATTCTCGATCCGACCACGGTCAAGCCCAACGGGTGACCGGCCCATCCCATTCCAGACGGAGTTCCGAGCGTGTTCAACAAAGGCAACATCGGCAACATGATGCGCCAGGCGCAGCAGATGCAGGAGGCGATGCAGAAGGCGCAAGCCGAGCTTGGCAACATCGAGGTGACCGGTGAGGCCGGCAGTGGACTCGTCAAGGTGACGATGACCGGCAAGCACCAGGTGAAGCGCGTGCAGGTCGCGCCCGGTGCAGTCGGCGACGACCTCGAAATGCTCGAGGACCTGTTGACCGTCGCGATGAATGATGCGGTCGCCAAGGTCGAAGCGGCGGTGCAGGCGAAGTACGCGGCGGTCACCGCGGGCATGCGCCTGCCGCCGGGCATGAAACTCCCGTTCTGAGGTCGGCCCCCGCTTGCGTCACTCCCCCTCGCTCGCCCGGCTCGTCGATGCCCTGCGGCTGTTGCCGGGCGTCGGCCCCAAGACCGCGCAGCGCATGGCCTTCCATCTCCTGGAGCGCCGACGTGACGGGGCGGTCGAGCTCGCCGAGTCGATCACCGAGGCCCTCGAACGGGTCGGCAAGTGCCAACGCTGCCGCATGCTCACCGATGGCGAACTGTGCCCCGTGTGTGCCGACTCCCGCCGCGATGGCGCCATTCTCTGCGTGGTCGAGTCACCCGCGGACGTCGTGGCCGTGGAGCAGTCGGGCGGTTATCGGGGGCGTTATTTCGTGCTTAACGGGCGCCTCTCGCCGCTCGATGGCATCGGCCCGGGCGAACTGGGACTGCAACACCTCGAGGCGCTGCTCGCGGAGGGCGAGGTGCGCGAGGTGATACTGGCCACCAACGCCACCGTCGAGGGACAGGCGACTGCCCATGTGGTGGGTGAACTGGCCCGCCAGCGGGGTCTTCAGACCACCCGTATCGCCCAGGGAGTGCCCATGGGCGGGGAACTGGAGTCCGTGGATGGCGGGACGCTCGCCCACGCGCTTGCCGGTCGGCAGGCTTTCTAGCGGCCGCCTGGACGGCGCTCGGCCATCTGCAAGGCGATGTTGAGCAGACGACGGTAGCTCGCATAGCGGCGGGCACTGAGCGGCGGCAGCCCCGCTGCGGGCGGTTCGCCCACGGCCAGGCGGACGGCACAGCCGGGCTCTTCACGGTGCAGGCAGTCCAGGAACCGGCAGCCTGATCCCAGCGCGGCAACCTCGACATAGCCAAGGCGCGCCTCGCGCGGGTCCGGGACGGGCGGCGAGAAGTCGCGCACGCCAGGCGAATCGATGACTTCCCCACCGCCGGGAAGACGATGCAGGGACGCGCTGGTGGTGGTGTGGCGGCCCTCGTCCGTGCTGTCCGAGACCTCGCCGATGGCGGCAGCGGCGGCGGGCACGAGCCGGTTCAGCAGGCTGCTCTTGCCGACACCGCTTTGACCCACCAGGACGCTGGTTCCCTGCGCCAGTTGCGCCGCCAATTCGGCAAATCCCGCTGCGCAGCGGGTGTCGAGCAGGAACGTCGGGTAGCCGAGCGACCGGTACTCGGCGAGTGCCGCGGAGAGAGCGTCGGCGGGGGCTTGCCTTACGGGCGGTACCAGCAAATCGGACTTGGTGCAGACCACCACCGCCTCGAACCTGCCCAAGGCGGCTGCAGCGAGGTAGCGGTCCACGACATGGAAGTCCGGTACGGGCAGTGGGGCGAACACCACGACCAAGCGGGTGACGTGGGCAGCGAGCACCTCGGGTTGTCCCGCCATGCTCCAGCGCGCCAGGACGCCCTTGCGTGGTCGGATGGCATGGACCAGGCCGACGCCGGAACCGGCCGCCTCGGGCAGAAAGCCGACGCGGTCGCCACAGACCACCCTCAGGTCCTTGCCGAAGGTTCGGCACGGGTGCGGTACACCCGCCACGTCCTCCACCACGAGTTGGCGACCATAGGCGCGGGTGACCCGCCCCTCCAGCAGACCGGACGGCTCGCGGCCATGTCCGGAATCGGTCCGCCGGGAATTCCGCGGGAGCCGGTCGCTGGCATCACGATGGCGGGAAGGGTTCATGGGGCCGGCACCTTAGCCTTTGCTACCATCCCCGGCAATGGCAGAGGCCCCCCGAGCGGGGCATCGCCCAACGGGACGGAGCGGGGTGTGGAGAATGGCGCAAGCGGCGGATGCCTTGGTCTGGGTGGATCTGGAGATGACCGGGCTACGGCCCGACACCGACCACATCATCGAAATGGCGGCCATTGTCACCGACAGTCAGCTGAATGTCCTGGCCGAGGGGCCAGTGATCGCAGTTCATCAGCCACCTGAAATTCTGGCCCTGATGGACGACTGGAACCAGCGGACCCACGGTGCCTCCGGGCTGGTCGAGCGGGTGCGGGCCAGCCGTCTCGGAGAGCGCGAGGCAGAACAGGCGATGCTTGCGTTCCTGAGAAACTGGGCAACACCCGGTTCCAGTCCCTTGTGCGGCAACAGTATTTGTCAGGATCGGCGATTCATGGCTCGGTGGATGCCCGAGCTCGAACGTTTCTTCCACTACCGGAATCTTGATGTCAGTACCCTGAAGGAGCTGGCGCGGCGATGGGCTCCCGGTGTGCTGGCAGGACTCACCAAGGGTGACAAGCATCAGGC
>JBJTPC010000426.1:0-3943 GCA_046074905.1 Gammaproteobacteria bacterium | reverse complement strand
GCCGCGTACATGTTCTCGGAGACGGCTTCGGCATGGAGGCTGCTGCCGCTCACATGCAGCGTCGCCTCGGCCTTGTGCTGGAGTTTCTCGACGGTGAGCACGCAGTGGATGTCGATGAGCTGGTCGAAGTGGCGAACGATGCGCTCGAGCCGCTTGCCGACGTAGTCGCGCATCGACTGGGTGACCTCGACATGGTGTCCGGTGAGCTTCAGCTGCATGGTCTGTTCCTTCTGCTGCGGCCGCCCGGCGGCGGCGCGTTTCCTTCCTCGACGCGTCGGGGCCCTTCCTGCCGTGGGCCCGGGCGCTCAGCGCGCGTTGCGTTTCCTCGCGGATGAAGTGGGAATGTTCATGGCCTCACGATACTTCGCCACGGTGCGTCTTGCCACCTGGGCCCCGTTCTCGGACAGCAGCTCGGCGATGCGCGCGTCGGAGAGGGGCGAGCCCGGGTCCTCGGTGGCGATGAGCTTGCGAATCTTGGCGCGCACCGCCGTGGAGGACAGTTCGCCACCGTCCGCACCGGCCACGTGGCTGGAAAAAAAGAAGCGGAACTCGAGCACGCCGCGCGGCGTGTGCATGTACTTGCCGGTGGTGACCCGCGAGACGGTGCTTTCGTGCATCTCCACGGCTTCTGCGACATCGCGCAGTACCATCGGTTCCATTGCCTCCTCGCCTTGGTCGAGGAAGGCGGCCTGGCGCTTGATGATCGTCCGCGCGACCTTGAGCAGCGTCTCGTTGCGGATCTCGAGACTGCGCAGCAGCCAGCGGGCCTCCTGCAACTGCGTGCGCAGGGGCGCATGTTCCGATGCCCGCGTGAGGTGGCCGGCATACTGTTCATTGACGCGGATCCGCGGCAGGGCGCCGGGGTTGAGGTCGACCTGCCAACGGCCCTCCACCCGATGGACGTAGACGTCCGGCACCACGTACTCCGGCTCGTTCTCCTGGATCAGGCCGCCCGGGCGCGGGTTGCAGGTGCGGATCAGCGCGATGGCCGTTTCCAGTTCCTCGTCGCTGGCCCGGGTCTGGCGGCGCAGCAGGGCCATCTGCTGGTTGGCCACCAGCTCGAGGTGATGCAGTGCCACCTCCTTCGCCAGTCGCAGGCCGGGCAGGCCCGGGTCCAGTTGCCCGAGTTGCAGCGCGATGCACTCTCCCGGGGTGCGCGCGCCGACGCCCGGGGGATCGAAGGCCTGGATGAGGAGGAGCATGGCTTCCGCCTCGTCGGTATCGGCTTCCGGGAAGTCCGGCCGAACCACGGCACATACCTGCTCGAGCGGATCCCGCAGGTAGCCGTCCGTGTCGATGGCGTCGATGATGGCGCGACCCAGCGCCGCCTTGCGCTCGTCGAGCCGCGTCATTTCCAGTTGCCACAGGAGATGATCGTGGAGCGAGCGCCCCGCCGGATCCGACAGGTCCTGATTGCGATCATCGGCACCCGACCAGGGAGTCTCGGATTCCGCTGCGGTCGGGCCCTCGTCCCAGTCGCAGTTCTCCGCCAGGCCCTCGGCGTCGGTCGCATCGGTGATCGTGCCGTCCCGACCGTCCGCCGGATCGAGGCTCCCGTCGACTGATTCGAGACCGCCATCCGCGGCGGTCCGCACCTCGCTCAGCGGCACCTCGAGCCCGAAGTCCGCCTCCTCGTCGGCCTCCAGCATCACGTTGGTGTCGAGGGTGTCGCGGATCTGCTGCTGCAGGTCGAGTGCGGTCAGTTGCAGCAGCCGGATGGCCTGCTGCAGCTGCGGGGTCATGGCCAGCTGCTGGCCGAGGCGGAGTTGCAGGGAGGGCTTGAGCATGTCCCGTCAGTGTCGCCTGCGCGTGGCCCCGCGCTCTGCGCTCGGCGTCACATCCTGAAGTCCTGGCCGAGGTAGACCGAGCGCACCTCGGGATTGGCCAGGACCTCCGCGGCGGTCCCGGCGGCGATGACCGCCCCCTGGTTGACGATGTAGGCGCGCGAGCAGATGCCGAGGGTTTCCCGGACCTGGTGGTCGGTGATCAGCACGCCGATGCCGCGGTCGCGCAGGTGAGCGACGATGCGCTGGATGTCCGCGACCGACACCGGGTCGACGCCGGCGAACGGCTCGTCGAGGAGGATGTAGCGCGGGTCCGCCGCCAGCGCACGGGCAATCTCCACGCGCCGACGCTCGCCACCGGAGAGGCTCTGTCCGGCATTGTCCCGGAGATGGCCGATGTGCAGTTCCTCGAGCAGGGACTCCAGTCGTTCCAATCGTGCGTCACGATCGAGCCCGGGACGCGTCTCGAGGATTGCCAGCAGGTTGTCGGCGACGCTGAGGCGCCTGAAAACCGATGGTTCCTGGGGCAGGTAGCCGAGGCCCGCGCGCGCGCGCTGGTGCATGGGGAGCGGGGTCAGGTCGATATCGCCGAGCGTCACGCGGCCGGTGTCGCAGGGAACCAGGCCAACGATCATGTAGAAGGCGGTCGTCTTGCCGGCACCGTTCGGGCCCAGCAGGCCAACGATCTCGCCGGGAGCGACCTCGAGCGAAATGTCCTTGACCACCTGGCGTGACTTGTAGCGTTTGCCGAGGCCGGTTGCCCGCAGCAGGCCACTCACGGCGGGGGCTCCTGCGGGGGCGGTTTGGCGCCGCCGTTGGCAGCACCGGGCTGGATGGTGATGCGGACCCTTTCGTCCGACTGTTCGCCCGGATTGGCGAGCACGCGCTGGTCACGCAAGCCATAGACGAGGGTGCGTCCGGTGATCTCGTTGGCACCGTCGCTCAGCCACGCGGTGTCGCTGAGGCGGACACTGCCGCTCGCGAGGTCGTAGTCGATGCGGCCGGCCCGACCACGGACGCTGCGCGGCTTGCCGCCCGCGGCGGCCGGCGGCCGCTGCTGCGCGAAGGTCGCCGGGGCTCCCTGGATCACGGCCCGCACGAGTTCGTTGTCCTTGAAATCGACGGTCGCCGTGTCGCTGGTCAAGGTGCCATCGGCGGTGGTGATGCGTACCTTGCCGCTGAAGGTCCACTGGCTGTTGTCGAAATTGAGACCGGTGGCATGCGCCTCGGCAGCTTCGACGCGCAGCACGCCCTGGCTCAACCGGACGTCGCGGAAGCGCAGCGAATTGTTCCGGTAGTCGAAGTCGGAGGACGCCGCTTCCAGCGCGATCGGCTGCTGCGGACGCGCCGCCACCGCAGGCCCGGACGGCCCGGCGATGGCCAGTCCCAGCAGGAGCAACGCGAGGCGCGGGGTGAGGTTAACGCTGGAAGGTGCCATGCAGGTCCGATTCTAGCCGGACGGTTCCAGCCTTCATATCCGCATCCAGTCCGCGCGCCAACAGCGCGTGCTTGCCGAAGTCGACCTGCACGGGGGCACGGGTGGTCGCGCGCTCGCGGTCGAGGTCGACTTCGAGGCGCGAGGTGCGGATGCTGGCCTCCGCCCCACGGCCGCCGTCGGCAGGCCGCAGGCGCACGTCACCGCTGAGCACCAGGCGGCCCGAGTCCGCCGGGAGGCGCCCCGACCGGGCCTGCAGTTGCCAGGCCCGTGGCGATCCTGGGTGATACACCGCCTGCACGCCCGCCAAGTCGATCTCGCGACTCGCAGGCGCGGATTCCCGTGCCTCCTCGGCCTCGATGCGCAAGCGCCAGCGCCCGTCCGGACCGGTTTCCTCGAGCACGGCATCACGCAGGCCATACACTGGCGAGACCACGGTTCCACTCACGGAACCCGTCATCTCCGCCGGGCGATGTGCCCACCACGCAGTCGCGGCGGCCAGCAAGCTGCAGGCGCCGAAAGCCGCTGCCTGGCGCCAGCGCCCGTTCATGCCGGACGGGTGCTCCGCGCGGCCAGCAGGGCATCGCAGAGCTCGCGCACGGCCCCCGTGCCCCCGGGCAGCGTCGTCACGTGATGGGCCGCCGCCAGGACCTCGGGATGCGCATCCGCCACGGCCACCGCCGCACCGACGGCCGCCATCAGGTCGAGGTCGGTGGTGTCGTCG
>JBJTPC010000425.1:0-2057 GCA_046074905.1 Gammaproteobacteria bacterium | reverse complement strand
CGCATCGGTCTTCGGCACCAACACCACGGCTACGGCTGGTGACGGTGGCATTGGCGGGCTCTCCACCGGCACCTCCACAGCCGGCAACGGCGGTGTCGGCGGTGCGGCCACTGCGACCGGTGCGGCGTCCGACTCCGTTGGCGGCGCTGGCGGTAAGGGCGGTGCGAACACCTCCACCGGCAGCGCTGGTGTCGGCGGCAACGGCGGCACGGCGCAGGCCACCGGTACCGGGGCCATCACAGCCTTGGGTGGATTCGGTGGCCAGGGTGGAACGACCGCCGGCAACGTCACGGCCGGAAACGGCGGCAACGGTGGCAACGCCAACATCAACGGTGACGGCTCCGGCTCCGTCCAGGGCGGCGGCGGCGGCGGCGCAGGCGTCAGCACCGGTGGTGGCGGCAACGGCACCGGGGGTTCCGTCGGGGTCGGCACTGCCATCGGCGGCGGCACCATCCTCACCCCGACCGCCGGTATCAACAGCGTCGCTGTTGCGCCGGCAAGCGTGCTGTTGGTCGGAAACACGGCGCAAGCCACCTCGCAGCTGACCGCCACGGTGACCTACTCCGACGCGACGACCGCAAACGTGACGTCGAGCACGGTGTGGACCTCGGCCAACCCGGCAGTCGCCACGGTCAGCAGCACCGGCCTGGTGACCTACGTCGGGAACGGCGTCACAACGGTGACCGGTACGTACACCAGCAACGGTTCGGCGTACACCTTGACGCCGGTGACTATCAACGCCGTCTCGGTGGTGTCCATGGCCGTGACGCCGGCGTCGCCGACCCTCACGGCGGGCGCTCCGACGCAGCAGATGATTGCGACCGCCACGCTGAGCAACGCGAGCACGTTGGACGTCACGACCGTCGCGTCGTGGGTCTCGTTCAACCCGTCTGCGGTCACAGTGACCAGCACAGGTTTGGCTACCAGGGTGCCGGCAGGCGCTCCGGGCAGCTCGACCGTCCAGGCGACCTACGCCACCGTGCAAGGCACCACCTCGGTCACCACGGTGTAGTGGTCCGGTATGACAACGCAATCGGCCCCTCCCTCGGGAGGGGCCGATTTTTTTGACTGAACGCTGCTATTCCGATCGGGGCCTGCAATCGCCCCCGAGGGTTCCATCTCGGCCCGCCGCGGCAGTGTCACCCCGGCCGCTGCCAGTGGCAGCTGTAACCGTTGGGGATGCGCAGCAGGTAGTCCTGGTGATCCGGTTCGGCCTCCCAGGACTCGCCCGCCGGGGTCAACTCGGTGACCACCTGATCGGGCCACAGCCCGGAGGCGTCGACGTCGTTGCCCTGGCCGCCGTTGGTGGTCAGGTCGCGGATCTGGAAGAAGAAGTCCAGCAGCGCCCGGTAGTCGGTCACCGCCGGGTCGTAGACGACCTCTACGGCTTCGGCGTGGCCGGGGTGGTTGCGGTAGGTGGCGTGCGAGTTTGTCCCGCCGGTGTAGCCGCACCGGGTTGAGATCACCCCGGGACGGCGGCGGATCAGGTCCTGCATCCCCCAGAAGCAGCCGCCGGCCAGGATCGCGGTCTTGTGGTCGCCCATCTCGGTCTCCTCATCTGTGAACAACGTCTGGTACTTCACGTAGCCCTGTGACTCCAGGTCGTCACGGTGCACGAATCACAGGGCTGCCGAGTTGATGCAGTAGCGCCGCCCGCCGCGCTCGAGCGGGCCGTCTGTGAACACATGCCCCAGGAGGCTGTCGGCGCGTGCCGAGCGCACCTCGGTGCGCGGCTACAGCAACGAGAAGTCGCGCCGGGTGGCCACCCCGGGCGGGCAATCGCAGAGCGAGGCTCAGGGGCGTCACAACTCCCGCAGCCCGCAGAATCCGCCCACGTAGATTTTCTTGACGGGGGGGCCTTTGGGGGTGATTCTTGAGGATCCTCGCGGCCCCGAACCGGGGCTACTGGCCACCGGTCTCGTTTGTTCATCACGTTCCGCACCTGAGGTCCTGATGCCCACGCTCGTCCGCAGCCTGTTCGCCCGCTCCTCCCGGCCCGTCCGTTCGTCGCGTCGCCGCGGCAAGAGCGTGTTCCCGGCGCGGACTGCAAGCGGCTG
>JBJTPC010000424.1:0-12571 GCA_046074905.1 Gammaproteobacteria bacterium | reverse complement strand
TTTGCCAACGGGTCCCGGGTGAGTCCCGTGAAGCGGGAATCGATTCGGCCGACGGTGAGTCCGCGGCTGCGCAGCAACTCCTGCTCGAACATGGCATCCGTCACGCGCAGTTTCGCGGCGCGGAGGTAGTCGACGGAGAGGCCGGTGAGCGCAGCCATCCGCGTGGCCAGCGCCTCCAGGGCGGCGGCTGGCAGGGCCTCTCCCTGCAGCAAGGCCGCGACGTAGGGACCGGAGGCGAACTCGCGCGCCTCCGCCACCGCGGCCTCGAGGGAGCGCTTCTCACCGGGCAGGGCACCGTGGTACCAGGCCGTGGCCGTCAGGGTCGGCAGGAACAGCACATAGGGACGGTCGCTGTCGTTGTCGTCGAGCGCCCCGATGTCGGTGGCGACGGAGACCAGGATGACGCCGTTGAACAGCATGTTGCGTCGGGATTGCAGGTGCTCGACGATGGCCGCGCCACGCGTGGTCCCGTAGCTCTCGCCGAGCAGGAATTTCGGACTGTTCCAGCGATGATTGTCGGCCACGTACTGCGCGATGAAGCGCACGATGGAGTCGATGTCGGCATCGACCCCCCAGAAGTCCTCGTCCTTCTTCTCGCCCACTGCGCGGCTGATGCCGACCCCGACCGGATCGATGAGCACCACGTCGCTGCGATCGAGGATTCCGTGCGGGTTGTCGACCAGACGGTACGGGGCCGGCGGCGTGTGGCCCGCATCGACCGTCTCGACGCGCTTGGGTCCGAGAATGCCCATGTGCAGCCACATGGACGAGGAGCCGGGTCCCCCGTTGAAGGCGAAGGTCACGGGGCGTGTTGCCGGATCCCGGACGCCGTTACGGGTGTACGCAACGTAACCCATGCTGGCGATCGGCTTGTCGTCGCCATCCCGCAAGATCAGGGTACCGGCGGTCGCGGTGTAGTCGATGGTGCCGCCAGCCAAGGTCGGGACCCGGCCCTGCGTCACGGACTGTTCCGCCCGCGGCGGCGCAGCGACACCCGGGTCGAGCGGCTTGGCAGGCCCCTCTGCCGCTGCCGCGAACAGCGGCCAAAGCAGCAGGCAGGCGACCAGGCCTGACCATCCGCGGCAGGCACGGGACGAAGCGGTCGGCATCATGTGGATCTCCCGGTCACGTCAGGGAACCTTCAAAACAGGTAACGAATCTTCACCAGCCACTGCTCGGCATCGCGCTGCGCCAGGCCATCACGCCACAGGGAGCCCAAGCCGCGGTCCCGACCCGTCTCGAACAACTCCCCGCCGCGACCATAAACGACGTAGACATCCGAGAGCGGACCGATGCTGTAACGGTACCGCACCTGAAAGGCCAGCGTCGCCAGGCTGAAGTCCTCCGGGCGCCCGGCCTCCGGTACTGGTTCCCCGGCCACGGCCCGATAGGCTTGCCGACCCGCGGCGCCCAGCCCGAGCCACTGCAGGCGCATGCGCAGTTCATGGCGGGTACCGAAGAACACGTCGGCACCCAAGCCGGTATACACCTCGCGCAGGCGGAAAGCTCCGAGCGCGTTGCCCCCCTGCCACAGCAGCCAATCCGGAAGGGAACGGTAGCTGACCTGTCCGCTGAGGGTGACCTGCTCGCTCACTACCCAACGCGGGTTGACCTGGAGGTACCAGCCGGTGCCACCCAAGCCCTCGGCAATCGAGCCCCCCTCCAGCTCCGCCTCGAGAGCGCGACCTGGCCCGAAACGGCCGGTCTGCATCCAGCCACCCAGGCTAAGTCGGGCGGGTACACGCACATCGCCATTGCCGCGGGTGAGCAAGTCGTCGAGGCCGCTGCCCTGCAGCCAGAACCAGCCGTAAGCCTGCATGCCGTTGCGGAAATCCATGCCACGGCCGAGTTCGACCGAGGGTTGCAGCCGCTTGCCTGCGGCGTCCCAGGTGCCCGACATCTCCGCCTTCCAATTGCTGCCCTGAAGCAGTCCGCCGTCGGGATAGTCCTGGCGGCGCCAGCCGATCTCTGTTTCGACTCGCATCAGGTTGGCCCGCGGCAGATAACCGAAGTCGTCGATCTCGAAGTCCCGCGACAACCGGGTGGCCTCGATTTCCCAGGTGAACGGGCCGTTGTCATCGAACTGGGCCGTGAACGCCGCCGCGTGGCCGTCCCCCCCGGCGATGGCGCCACCCAGCCGGCGACTGGTCACGGCACGGCCGCGCAGGGTCAGTCCCCCGGCCAGCGAGAAATCCGCGTCGAGTGCGTCCACCCGCGCCTGATACCCCAGTCCGGGACGATCCACCCAGGTCCCGAGGTAGCCGACAGCGCCGCGCTCGCCGCGATGCCGCAGGCGGATGGCACCGAAATCCCGGCCACGACCGCCATCGCCCGCATCGCCCTCGATGGCCGCGAAGGCGCCGACATCCCAGCGACCGCGCTCGCCCACGTACTTCAGGGCCGCATCCACCGGCGCGGCCAAACCGCCGCCGTCGGCACGATCGCCGATGCGGCGGGTGTTGATCAGCCGCACCTGGTCCGGCAAGCGCACGTCGAACAGCGCACTGCCCTCGGTAAAGAACGGGCGCTTGTCGGAGAAGAAAGTCTCCACCGCCGAGAAGTTGACCACCACGTCATCGCTCTCGACCTGCCCGAAGTCCGGGCGGAGGGTGGCGGTGAGTTGGTGGCCGGTACCGCTGTTCCAGGTCACGTCCGCGCCGGCATGCCCGAGCAACGAGTCACGCACCCGGTCCGCGGTCAGCGAGACGTACGGCACGAACTGGAGGGAACTGACGGCATGGCGCGGAACTTCGATGCGCTGCATCTGGCGCAGCCAGGCGGGATTGTCCAGGTTCACGGCCGGTTGCGCGAAGCGCAGGCCACGCGACTTGACGAAGGTGCCGACCCACAGCCCCAAGGTCCGGGTCTCCCCCTCCGGCGGGGCACCGGCGACGTTCCATGGAATGCGGAACTCCGCGGACCAACCCGTCGCCTGCTCCGCCACGCCGACGTCCCAGGGCGCGTCCCAGTCGTAGGAGAACTGGCCGGTGGCATCGGCGAGGCCATCACGGGGGGTACCGCCCAGCGAGACGGTGAACTCAGCCGCCCCTTGGCCCGTACCCGAGAAGTCCACCAGCACGGACACCGGATCGGCACTGAGCGGCCGCGCATCGCGCGGGTTGCGGCCGCGGGTCCGGATCTCGGGAGGAGTGGCCACCTCGACCCCCACCCACAAGCCATCCTCACGCGCGAGCCAGCGGGCACGCACCGGCCAGGTGGCCGCGCCAAGCGTCAGGGGCTCGACCTGCCGGAAATCCTCGAGCGGCGTCGCGGACCGCCAGGCCTCCTCATCGAGCTGACCGTCGGCACGCAGTACCGCCGCTGTGGCCAGGCCGGGGCACAACAGCAAGGCGGCGAGAAACAGGGCGGCAGCGTGACGCAAGATCGGGAAACTCCGGCAGGCGATACGGGGGCGCACCGCGGGGGCGCCAAGCCTACACTGCCACGGGCGATTTGGCGCACGCGGTCCCGCCGGACCACTGGACGCGCTGGCGGCGAAATGCGGACAATCCGTCGACCGGCGGAATTTCCTTCCCCGCCGGCGAGGTACCCCGTGAAGCGCAGCCCCCGCAGACCTGGACGCGGTCGCTCCAGCGGCACCGTCACACCGTCCGGTCCCCGGCCATCGCGTCGGCCGACCAAGCGCACCGCGGCGGTCGGGCATGCGGCCACGGCCCTCCCGGGCCCGCGCGTGCCCTACCCGCCGCTGGAGCCCTATCGCAGCGGCTGGTTGCGGGTCTCGCCGCTGCATGAAATCTACTGGGAGGAAAGCGGCAATCCCCGCGGCAAGCCAGCGGTCTTCCTGCACGGCGGACCGGGCTGCGGTGCCTCGCCCGGAGCCAGGCAGTTCTTCGATCCCGCTCGCTACCGGATCGTCGTGTTCGACCAGCGCGGCTGCGGTCGCAGCCGTCCGCATGGGTCGCTGGAGGACAACACCACCGGTCATCTGGTGGAGGACATGGAGTTGCTGCGACGCCATCTGCGCCTAAGCCAATGGCTGGTCTTCGGCGGCTCCTGGGGCAGCACGCTCGCGCTGTCCTACGCGCAAGCGCATCCGCAGCGGGTCACGGAACTGGTGCTGCGCGGCATCTTCCTCCTGCGCCGCAGCGAGATCCAATGGTTCTACCAGCATGGCGCCAGCGAGGTTTTTCCCGATCGCTGGGAGTACTTTCTCGAGCCGATTCCCCCGGCCGAGCGCGGCGACCTCGTGGGTGCCTACTATCGCCGCCTGACGGGGGAGGACCGTTCCGTTGCCCTCACCGCCGCGCGGGCCTGGGCAGCGTGGGAGGCTTCCACCAGCCATCTGCTCACCAACGAGGGCACGATCGCGCAGTGGGGCGAGGAGCGGTACGCGCTGGCCGTCTCGCGGATCGAGTGCCACTATTTCTTCCACTGCGGGTTCATGCAGCATGACGGGCAACTGCTGCGCGACCTCCACCGCATCCGGCATCTGCCGGCCACCGTCGTGCAGGGACGCTATGACATGCCCTGTCCGGTACGCAGCGCCTGGGACTTGCACCGTGCGTGGCCAGAGGCGGATTTCCGTCTGGTTGCGGATGCGGGCCACTCCGCCACCGAACCCGGCATCACGCACGAACTGGTACTGGCCACCGACCGCTACGCACGGACCTGAGACGGCTTACTGACCGCGGGCGAAGGCCACCACGCGCGCGTGGATCGGGCTGCGACCGCGATAGAGCCGCGAAAAGGCGCCGACGGTGACCCCGTGGTCACCGGCCACCCACAACTCCTCGACGGGGGCACCGACCTCCCGCAGCCGACGGCCGAGTGATTCGGTGTTGCGAGGATTGACCGTGGTGTCGTCCCGTCCCATCACCAGCAGGCTGCGCGGCGCCGCGGCGTTCGCGAAATTCACGGGCTGGGCGTCACGCTCACGCTCGGGCGGGCCGGCGAACGTGGACCGCAGCAGTGGCGTGTCCAGCAGGAAGTCGTAGGGCCCGGAGAGTCCCACAAAGCCCTGTATCAGTGCCGGCTCGAGCCCATGTCGCGCAAGATAGCGGCCGTCGTAGGTGACCAGTGCTGCCAGATGTGCACCGGCGCTGTGCCCCATCAAGGTCAGCCGCGACGGGTCGCCACCCCACTCCGCGGCATGGGCGCGGACGAAAGCCACTGCGGCGGCAACGTCATGGGCCGAATCCGGGAACCGCACGGTCGGCATCAGTCCGTAGTTGACCAGCACCGCGACGAAACCCTCGCCGGCGAGCGACTTGCCCAGCCAACGGTAGAGGGTCTTGTCGCCGGAGCGCCAACTGCCACCGTGCACGAACACCACCACCGGGCGGGGTTCTCCGGCCGCCGCAGGGCGGTACACATCGAGCCGCTGCCGGTTGCCGTCGCCGTAGGCAAGTTCCGTCGGTCGGGGGCCCGGCCCCTCGACGAAATTGGCCGCCCCCAGCAACTGGTTCGTGGTGCATCCAGACAACCAGGTCACGACCAAGGTCATGACCGCCCATCGGGCGCCGCTCGCTCCAAGCATCAGGTCTGCTCCCCCAGTTCCAGCAGGCCACGGGAGCGCAGCCACTCCCGCGCCTCACCTGCGTCCTCCCGGAACCAGCGCCATGCACTGCCCAGCCGGAAGGTGTATCCCCATGCATCCATGTCGCGGCACATCCGCTCCCGACCGCAGCCGGGGACACCCTCGGCCAGCAGCACCTGGAGATACAGCACCGCGTCTTCCTCGGCGAAATCGCCTCCCGCGTCGCGCTCCAGGCGCGACCGGCGCTCCGGACCCATGCACAAGGCGTGGCTGGCCTCGTGCAACAACGAGTGCACCGGCGTATCGCCACGCGCCAGCACTTGTTCGCGCCAGAGACCCGCCTCGGATTCGCCCCAGTAGGAGTGGGGGATATCGGTACCCGCAGGTACTTCGACGAGTTCCAGCCCCCACCCGGCAAGGAGTTCCCGCAACACCGGGAACCCTGCCTCCGCGCAGGTCATCATCAGCGCAGCGCGACCAGCCGACGCGTGATCAGCGATGCCAGTTCGCGGGCCAGCGCGGCACGCACCTGCTCCTGCTCCTGCTCCTTGGCCAGCAGCGCCGTCTCGTCGTAGCTGAGGCTGCGGACGAGCGTGATTTCCTGGAGCGGCACCAGTACCTGCCCGGCCGACTCGATGCTGAACTCGGCGGTGTAGAACACCTCGATCTCGCGCGGCGTGTTGCGTGCCGATACCGACAACACCCGCCGCCCATGCTCGTCGCGCACCAACCGGAGGGTGACAGCCGGGTCGGCGGTGCCCTCGACCAGCCGTGCCCCCGCCAGCGGCAGCGACTCCCGCAAGGCCTGCTGGAGATCGGAATAGCGGTCCGGGGCCACCACTTCCACCGCCGAAAGCCGAGGGGATATGGCGGCGCCCCCGCCCTGGAGATGGAACCCGCAGGCGCCGAGGCCGAGCAGGGACAGCAGCAGGATCAACCGCGGAGCGAGGGAAAACATGGCGGTCTCCGGACGGTCAGACACGCGTCAAACGACGAGGTTGGCGAGCTTGCCGCGAACGTAGACGAACTTCCGCAGCGGCTGACCGCCGACGAACTTCGCCACATCGGGATTGGCCAAGGCAGCCTCGCGGACAGTGGTCTCGTCGGCATCGGCGGCCACGCTCACCTTGCCGCGCAGCTTGCCGTTCACCTGCACCACCACTTCGAGCGTGTCGCGTACCAGCGCGGCCGCATCCGCGACCGGCCAGCGCCGGTCGATCAAGGCATCCGCGTGGCCCAACGCATTCCACAACACATGGGTGGCATGCGGCACCACCGGCGAAAGCACCGTGACCACGATTTCCAAGGCCTCCTGCGTGACGGCACGACCCTGCGGCGTCGCGTCCTCGAATCGGGCGAGCGCGTTCATGAACTCCATGACGGCAGCGATGGCGGTATTGAACACGCGCCGGCGTCCGAGGTCGTCAGTCACCTTCACCAGCAACTGATGGGCCAGACGTCGCATCTCGCGCTGGGCCGGCGTCAGCAGCGTGGCATCGATGGCCGGCGGAACGCCGTTGGCGGTGGCCGCGGCATGCACTGCGACCGCCTTCCACAACCGCTTCATGAAGCGGTAGGCCCCCTCGACGCCCTCGTCGGCCCACTCGAGCGTCTGCTCCGGTGGCGCCGCGAACATCATGAACAGCCGCGCCGTGTCGGCCCCGTACTGGTCGACGAGCGCCTGCGGATCCACGCCGTTGTTCTTGCTCTTCGACATCGTGCCGATGCCGCCCGATTCCACGGGCTGACCGTCCTTGCGCAGGACGGCACCGGTGCGCACACCCTTGTCGTCGACGGTGACGTCGACGTCCGCCGGGTTGAAGTACTGCACGCGCCCGGCCTCGGGCTTGCGGAAGAAGATCTCGTTGAGCACCATGCCCTGCGTGAGCAGGTTGGAGAAAGGCTCATCGACGGCGGTGAGCCCGAGATCGCGCATCACCTTGGTCCAGAAGCGCGAGTACAGCAAGTGCAGGATGGCGTGCTCGATGCCGCCGATGTACTGGTCCACGGGGAGCCAGTAGCGGGCCCGGTCATCGACCATCGCCTGGTGGTTGTCGGCGCTGGCATAGCGGAAGAAGTACCAGGACGAGTCCACGAAGGTGTCCATGGTGTCCGTCTCGCGCCGCGACTCGGCGCCGCACTTCGGGCAGGCGCACTTGAGGAAGCTGTCCAGCTTGCCGAGCGGGTTGCCGCTGCCGTCGGGAACGAGCCCCTCCGGGAGGACCACCGGCAACTGCTCGTCCGGGACCGGCACCACACCGCAACTGGCGCAATGGATCAGCGGAATCGGACAACCCCAATAGCGCTGGCGCGAGATGCCCCAGTCGCGGAGACGCCAATTCACCTGCTTGCGGCCGAGGCCACGCGCCTCGAGATCCGCCGCGATGGCGTCGATGGCGGCATCGAAGCCGAGCCCGTCATACACGCCGCTGTTGACGCATACGCCGTGGTCCGCGTACCAGGGCTCCCAGGCGTCCGTCGAGAAAGCCTGGCCCGCCACCTCCACGACCTGCATGATCGGCAGGTCGTAACGCCGGGCGAAGGCGAAATCGCGCTCGTCGTGACCGGGTACGCCCATCACGGCACCTTCGCCGTAACCCATCAAGACGTAATTGCCCACCCACACCGGCACGTCTGCACCGGTGAGCGGATGACGCACCGCGAGACCGGTCGGCACGCCTTTCTTCTCCATCTGCGCGAGGTCCGCCTCCATCACGCTGCCACGCCGGCACTCGTCCACGAAAGCCGCCACGCGGGCGTCCTTCCCGGCGGCCTTCAGCGCCAGCGGATGCTCGGCAGCCACCGCCACGAAGGTGACTCCCATCAAGGTGTCCGCACGCGTGGTGAACACGCGCAACTCGCCGTCTTCACCGTCGATCGTGTACGGGAACGCGAGATTGACGCCCGTGCTGCGCCCGATCCAGTTGGCCTGCATCGTGCGCACGCGCTCTGGCCAGCCCGGCAGGCCATCGAGCGCGGTGAGGAGCTCTTCGGCGTAGCGCGTGATGTTGAGGTAATACATCGGGATTTCGCGCTTCTCGACAAGCGCGCCCGTCCGCCAGCCGCGGCCATCGATCACCTGCTCGTTGGCCAGCACGGTGTTGTCGACGGGGTCCCAGTTCACGGTGCCGGTACGCTGGTAGGCAATGCCCTTCTCGAGCATGCGCAGGAACAACCACTGGTTCCAGCGGTAGTAGTCGGGCCGGCAGGTGGCAACCTCGCGATCCCAGTCGATGCCGAAGCCCAATGACTTCAGCTGGCGCTTCATGTAGGCGATGTTGTCGTAGGTCCACTGGGCAGGCGGCACCTGGTTCTGCATGGCGGCGTTCTCCGCCGGCAGGCCGAAGGCATCCCAGCCCATGGGTTGCAGGACATTGCGACCCTGCATGCGCATGAAACGGCTGATCACGTCACCGATGGTGTAATTGCGCACATGGCCCATGTGCAGCCGCCCGCTCGGGTAGGGGAACATGCACAGGCAGTAATACTTCTCGCGCGCCGGGTCCTCGACGGCACGGAAGGTGCCGTGCTCGTCCCACCAGCGCTGGGCCAGCGGCTCGATGGCGGCCGGGACGTAGGTCTCGTCGATGGTGGTCACGGCGGCGGCATGCACTTCGGTCGACACGGGGGAATCCTGCGGAAACGGGCCTGGCCCCGGAACGGGGCGGAAGCGACTATGTTACCGCAGGCCTTCGTCCGGCTGCCGCGCGGGCTCATCCCCCCGACGGCGCCGCATGCCCGCGATCAGGGCGAGGCCGGCCAAAACGAGTACCGGCCAATCGCCGCCGGAGCGCGCGTAGGGGGTGAGCCCCGACATGGGCACGACTTCGCCGCGCAGGACCGCCGCCTCGAACTGGGGCGCCTGGGCGAGCACCCGTCCGCGGGCATCGGTGACCACGCTGATGCCGTTGCTGGTCGCTCGCACCAGGTAGCGCCCCGCCTCGAGGGCACGCAGACGGGCGATCTGCAGATGCTGGTGCGCCGCCGTTGAATCCCCGTACCAGGCATTGTTGGTGACGTTCACCAGCAACCGGGCACTGGCCAGCGGCGCCAGTTGGTCACTGCCGTAGGCATCCTCGTAGCAGATCGTGGCGGCGAGCGGCAGACCCCGAGCCACCGGAACGGGCTGCGTTTCGCTGCCGGGCGTCAGATCGACATACGCCAGGCTCGACAGGCGCATCCACTCGCGCACCTTGGCGGGCACCGGGAAGTACTCGCCGAACGGGACCAGATGGCGCTTGAAGTACCACTGGGGCTTGCCGGCCACATCGAGCACCAGCAGCCCGTTGCGGATGGTCCCTGCCGCGAGGTCGTAACTCAACAGGCCAAGCAGCAGTGCCGAGCCCCGCCTGCTGGCCTCGGCCCATTGCTCGCGCAGGAACGGCGTGGCTTCCTCGGCCAGCACCGGCAGCGCCGCCTCGGGCCAGACGACCAACGGCGCTCCCCAGGCCCCCCGCGACAGGTCTCGGTAAAGGGCGAGGGTCGCCTCGCGCTGCTCCGGTGACCATTTCAGGTCCTGCGGTACCGCGCCTTGCACGATGGCCACCGCCAACGGCGGGCCGGCAGGCTGCACCCAATCGATGCGGGAGAGACCCCAGCCACCGGCAGTCACCAGCGTCAGCGCCGCGAGCGGCAGGCGCCACTCGCGACCCCGCGTCGCCAGCATCGCCGCGAGGGCACCGGCGCAAATCGCTGCAGCCAAGCTGGCGAGATAGACACCGCCCACGGGCGCATAGCCCCCGAGCCAGGTATCCACCTGCGGATAGCCGAAGGTCAGCCAGGGAAACCCGGTGAAGGCGCGACTGCGGGCCCACTCCACCAGTACCCACCCCGCCGGCAGCACCAGCAGCCAGCGTACGGGACCGGCCCGCACCAGCCAGCGCCGGCTGACGTAGCCCAGCAATGCGTACCAGGCAGCCATCAGGGCCACCAGACCGGCCATCAGGAACAGTGCCAGCCATACCGGGGCACGCCCGAAATCATGAATGGCGGTATACAGCCAGTAAGTGCCACCGCCCACCAGACCGGCGCCGAAACCGAAGCCGACACGCGCCGCCCGGCCCGGCGTACCGTCTTCAAGCAGGAGAAAGAAGGCCGCAAGAGCCAGCAGCCCGAGCCACCACCAACTGAAGGGCGGGAACGCCAGCACCTGAAGCAGGCCCAGCAGCAGGGCCGCCACGGCCGGAAACCGCCGGATCCCTCCCGCCAGCCGCGAAGTCATCCGGGACGCTCGTCCGGCAACTGGATTTCCTCTGCGGTCACCACCCGCAGCAACTCGATGCGGCGTTTCGCGGCACGGAGCACCCGGAATTCGAGCCCGTCGAGGGTGGTGTGGTCGCCGCGCCGCGGCACCCGACCAAACGCATGCGCGACGTAGCCCCCGATGGTGTCGAACTCGTCCTCGGGCAGGCTGACCCCGAAGGCCTCGTTGAAGTCCTCGAGACGCGTCAGGGCATTGACCGTGAAACTGCAGGGACCATCGCGGCGTACCGGCAGGTCCTCCTCGACATCGTACTCGTCGTCGATGTCGCCGATGATCTGTTCGATGACATCCTCGATCGTCACCAGACCGGCCACGCCGCCGTATTCGTCCACGACAATGGCGATGTGGTTGCGGCTGGCCCGGAACTCGCGGAGCAGGACGTTGAGCCGCTTGCTCTCCGGAACGAACACGGGCGGGCGCAGCAAGCGGGCCAGGTTGAAACCGGAATCGTCGCCGACATGCCGCAGCAGATCCTTGGCGAGCAGGATGCCGACGACCTGATCACGGTCATCACCGATCACCGGGAAGCGGGAGTGCCCGGACTCCACGACCACACCCAGCACCTCGCGCAGGGGCGACGCCTGCTCCACCACCACCATCGCGGAGCGGGCCACCATGATGTCGCGCACCTGCTGGTCGGCCACCGCCAGCACGCCCTCGACCATCGACGCCGCCTCGGCATCGATCAATCCGGACTCGCCGGCCTCGCGGAGATCCTCGAGCAGGTCCTCGCGATCACGGGGCTCGCCGGACACCGCCTGCAGCACGCGCGCCAGCCAACCACCCTTCGCTTCGCGCCGCGGGGTCGGCTCGTCGCGTTCCGGAACTTCTTCTCCAGCACTCATTCCATCACCTCGACAGCATAAGGATCCGGGAACCCGAGGCGGGCGAGCACGCGGCGTTCCCGCCGCTCCATGCGCAACGCCTCGTCGTCATGCTGGTGGTCATGCCCGAGCAGGTGAAGCACGCCATGCACCACCAGATGGGCCCAGTGGGCCGACAGCGTCTTGCCCTGCGCCCGGGCCTCGGCGGCAACCACTGGCGCGCAGATCACCAGGTCACCCAGCGGCCGTGGGCGCAGTGCCCGGGGCAGGTCCCCGGCAGGGAAAGACAACACGTTCGTGGGATAGTCCTTGCCGCGCCAGGCCGCGTTGAGACGTCGGCCCTCGCGACGTCCGACGATGCGCACCGCGATCTCCCCCTGGTGGCCGCGGGAGCCCGCAGCGACCCTTGCCCATTCGGTCATGCGCCTGGCGGAAGGTGCCCAGGGACGCCGGTCCGCCACCACCACCTCCAGGCGCAAGCCTGGCTCGGCAGGTCGACTCCGGGCATTCCCCGGGAGACGACTTCGGGGATTCACGCGGCACCGCCGGTGGTGCCGGAGTCGGCGGCCTCGTAGGCCTGCACGATGCGTTGCACGAGCGGGTGACGAACCACGTCACGGCTGCGGAAGAAAGTGAAGGCCACGCCGTTCACCCCCGGCAGGATGTCCATCACGTGGCGCAGTCCCGACGGTCGGCTGGACGGCAGGTCGACCTGCGTGATGTCGCCGGTCACCACCACCGTCGAGCCGAAGCCCAGGCGCGTGAGGAACATCTTCATCTGCTCGATCGTGGTGTTCTGCGCCTCGTCGAGGATGATGAACGAGTCGTTGAGGGTCCGGCCCCGCATGTAGGCCAGCGGCGCCACCTCGATGACGCCCGCACTCATCAGCTTCGGAATGGCCTCGGCGTCCATCATGTCGTGCAGCGCGTCGTACAGCGGCCGGAGGTAGGGGTCGATCTTCTCACTGAGCGTGCCGGGCAGGAAGC
>JBJTPC010000423.1:0-2148 GCA_046074905.1 Gammaproteobacteria bacterium | reverse complement strand
ACCAGCATCCAGCCGACCGGTGATTCCTCACCGCGGCCATGGGGCAGCAGCAGCAGCGCCACGCCGCCGAAACCGAGCAGGATGCTGCCCCAGGAGCGCTTGCCAAGCGGGGCGCCACTGGGACCCAGGCTGCCGAAGATGACGATGAAGAAGGCGGCGCTGGCATTCAGCAAGGCAATTTCGTTGCTGGCGATATGCGCGGCGGCCAGGGTGTTGAGCAGCGTGCTCAGCACCACCGCCGCCACCGCCATCACCACCACATGCTGCCATTCGCGACGCGAAGTCGGCAGACGGCTGCCGCGCCAACTGGCGACGGTGAAGAGGATGAGACCTGCCAGCACGGCGCGGACCGAGAAGGCGAGTATCGGCGGCAGGTGCTGCACCATCACCTTGGTGGCGACGAAACTCGAACCCCAGATGAGCCACACCGCGCCGAAGGCGGCCATCAGCCGCAGGCGGTCTCCGGGCAAGAGGCGGGGCGAGGGGGCGCGCACGGCGCGAGTATAGCGAGCCGGGTCGGCGCCGCACGGCAATGATTACTTGCCATGCGGCAACCGTGGTTGCAGCGGTGCAGGCGCCACCGGACCGGGTCGGTCAACCTGCCGGCGGATGCCGGGTCGCGACGCGATGGAGGCTCCAGCCGATGGCGGCCAGCAGCGCCAGACCCGCCCATTGGCCGGGTCGCAGGGTCTCGGCGACGGCCAGTACCTCCGGGTCGCTGGTGTAGGCAATGGGGATTGCCAGCAGGATGCCGATGATCGCCTCGCCGGTGATCAGGCCCGCCGCGAACAGCATGCCGTTGCGCTGCAGGCGCTCGCTGTCGACGACCGTACCCGCAGTCTGCCGTGCCGCATGCCAGCGCGCCGCCAGTTCGCTGATCAGGCCGCCGGCGAGAATCGGCATGGAGACATCCAGCGGCAGGTAGATGCCCACGGCCACGGCGAGTACCGGCGCACTCCAGCGCGATCCGCGCCGTTTCAGCCAGCGGTCGAGCAGGATGATGCCGACGCCCACCACCGCCCCGAGGGCAATCATTCCCCAGGGCAACTGCCCGCCGAACATGCCCTCGGCGACGCTCTTCACCAGCGTGGCTTGCGGGGCCGAAAGTGCCTGGACGCCCGGCCGTGCCGGCTCGCCGATGCCGTAGGCGTCCTGGAGCAGGTTGAGCACCGGCGCCATCACCGCCGCGCTCGCCAGTGCGCCGACCCCGAGCATCACCTGCTGTCGCCAGGGAGTCGCGCCCACCAACTGCCCGGACTTGAGGTCCTGCAGGTTGTCGCCGGCCACGGCCGCGGCGTTGCAGACCACCGCACCGATGAAGACCACCGCCACGGCACCGCGACCGACATCGTCACCGAGCAGCGCCAGCAGGATGAGCGAGGCGAACAGGATGGTGGAGATGGTGATGCCCGAGACAGGGTTGTTGGAGGAGCCGACCAGGCCGGCCATGTAGCCGCTGACCGAACTGAACAGGAATCCGGCCACCACCATGATGATGGCCATTGCCAGCGCCACGCCCAGCGTGCCCACCACGAGGTAGTAGAGCGCGAACAGCGGCAGGACGAACAGCGCGATGCCACTGACCACCAGTGGCATGGGCAGATCCTGTTCGGTGTGGGGCACCTCGCCGGCCTGGCTGCTGCGGCGCGCCAGCCCGCTGCGGATGCCCGCTGCCAGGGAATGGCGCAGCGACCAGAGCGCCCACAAGCCGCCGACGATCATGCAGCCGACACCGATGTAGCGGATGCGCAGCTTCCACAGCGTGAAAGCGATGCCCTCCGGGTCGGTGACACCGGTGAGGGCAGCAGCGACCTGCGGATCCTGCGCGGCGGCAAAGACATGGTAGGCGGGTATGGCGATCCACCAGCTGAAGGCGCCACCCGCCGCGACGAGAATGCCGACATTCAGGCCGACGATGTAGCCCACGGCGAGCAGCGCCGGAGAGAAGCCGTAGCCGAAGAACGCCACGCCGCGCTCGCCGACCAGGCGCGAGACACTGAGCGCCTCGGGAAACAGCTTGAGACCCGAGGTGCAAAGCTTGAACAGGCCGCCGGCGAGTGCCGACACGCCCAGCCATTTCATGCCACCCGCCACGCTGCTGCCGCCACCGGCCTTGAGCACCTCCGCAGCCGCCACGCCCTCCGGGAA
>JBJTPC010000422.1:0-3153 GCA_046074905.1 Gammaproteobacteria bacterium | reverse complement strand
CGAGGTCGGTGGTGTCGTCGGTGATGCAGGCCACGGCGGTGAGCGGAATGGCGGCCTCCGCGGCAAGCTGGCGCACCGCCGCTACCTTGTCGTCCACGCCCTGGTGCACCCGCGTGATGCCCAGTTCACGCATGCGTGTCTCCACGGCGGCCGAGCGCCGCCCGGAGACCACCGCCAGCAGCACGCCGGCAGCCTGCACGAGCTTCAGCCCGTGGCCGTCACGCACATGGAAGACCTTCAACGCCTCGCCCTCGGCCGCAAAGTAGAGTCGTCCATCCGTCAGGACGCCGTCGACGTCCAGCACCAGCAGGCGGATACCCGCCAGCGGGGTGGCGCCGGCGAGGGAGCGGCCGCCGGCCTTCACATCACCCCCGCGCGCAGGAGATCGTGGACGTTGAGGGCGCCCACCAGGCGACCGGCATCATCCACCACCGGGAGGGCGGTGATGCGATGGCGCTCCATGAGATTCACGGCATCGGCGGCGAGGGCGCCCGGTGCGATGGCCTTGGGGTCGGGAATCATCACTTCGGCCATCGACAGCGCGTGGAAGTCGAGACCGAGGTCGAGCGTGCGCCGCAGGTCGCCATCGGTATAGACGCCCAGCAAGCGCCCGTCGGCGGCAGTGACGGCGGTCATGCCCAGTCCCTTGCCCGACATCTCGAGGAGGCCGTCGCGGAGCATGGCCTCGGGGCGGACCGCCGGCACGGCCGGGCCCTGCCGCATCACGTCGGCGACATGCAGCAGCAAGCGGCGACCGAGGGCACCGCCCGGATGCGAGCGCGCGAAATCCTCGGCGGTGAAGCCGCGCAACTGCAGCAGCGCCACGGCGAGTGCGTCGCCCATCGCCAACGTCGCCGTGGTGCTGGCAGTCGGCGCCAGGTTGAGCGGGCAAGCCTCGGCCGCGACGCCGACGTCGAGATGGATCGTGGCGGACTGCGCCAGCGACGATGCGGGGTTGCCGGTCAATGCCACCACGGGGATGCCCAGCCGCCGCAGCGTCGGGACCAGGGCAAGAATTTCCGCGGTCTCGCCGCTGTTGGACAGGGCAACGACGGCATCCTCGCGGGTGATCATGCCGAGGTCGCCATGGATGGCCTCGGCCGGGTGCAGGAAAAACGCGGGAGTGCCGGTGCTGGCCAGCGTGGCGGCCACCTTGTTGCCGATATGCCCCGACTTGCCCATGCCCGTGACCACGACCCGGCCACGGACTCCCAGCAGGCAACGGCACGCCTGCGCGAATGCCGGGTCGAGCCGATCGACGAGGGCAGCCACGGCGGCTGCCTCGACGGCAAGCGCGGCGCGGCCGGCGGCAAGGATGCTTTGATCGTCGGCGGAAGCGGACATGCACGCATGATAGCGCGCCAGGAGCACTCCGCAGGACGGCGCGGCGTTCCGTCGCGGATTCCCGTAAACTGCGTCGCCATGGATGCAGCAGCAGTCAAGGCCCGAATCGAGGCCGGTCTCCCGGGTGCCAGTGCGCAGGTACACACCCCGGACAACACCCATTTCGAGGCCTTGGTGGTCGCGCCGCAGTTTGCGGGATTGCGGCCGCTGAAGCGTCACCAGTTGGTCTACTCGGCCATCGGCCCCGAGGTGGGCCGCGAGCTGCATGCGCTGTCGATCAAGGCGCTGACGCCGGAAGAAGCCGCCGCCGCGGCCCGCTGAGGGGGAGAGGATGGACAAGCTGATCATCACGGGCGGCGTGCCGCTCGACGGCGAGGTGCGCATTTCCGGGGCGAAGAACGCTGCGCTGCCCATCCTCGCGGCGACCCTGCTGCCCTCGGGTCCGGTCACCGTCGGCAACGTGCCGCACCTCCAGGACGTCACCACCACCAACGAGCTGCTTGGCCGCATGGGGGTGAGCGTCACCATCGACGAGAAGCTCACCGTAGGCGTCGACCCGACCACCCTGCGCGATTGCGTGGCCCCGTACGAGCTGGTCAAGACGATGCGCGCGAGCATCCTCGTCCTTGGTCCGCTGCTGGCCCGCTTCGGGCGTGCGGATGTGTCCTTGCCCGGTGGCTGCGCCATCGGCGCCCGCCCGGTCAACCTCCATGTCCAGGGCCTGCGGCAGATGGGCGCGGACATCCGGATCGAGAACGGCTTCATCCGTGCGCAGGCCGGCCGCCTCCACGGGGCGCGCATCGTGCTCGATACGGTGACCGTGACGGGCACGGAGAACCTGCTCATGGCCGCGGTTCTCGCCGACGGACGCACCATCCTCGAGAATGCCGCGCGGGAACCCGAAGTGGTCGACCTCGCGCATTTCCTCGAGAAGATGGGTGCCCGGATCCGTGGCGCGGGCACCGACACCATCACCATCGAGGGGGTTCCCGAGTTGCATGGCGGCGTGCATCACGACGTGATGGCCGACCGCATCGAGGCGGGTACTTACCTGTGCGCGGCCGCCATCACCGGTGGCAGGGTGCGGGCGCGCGGTGCGCGGCCCGAGCATCTCGACGCTGTCCTCGCCAAGTTTCGTGAAGCCGGTCTTGCCGTGTCCTGCGGCGAGGACTGGATCGAGGTCGATGCCCGCAATCGTCGTCTCAAGTGCGTCGATATCCGTACCGCACCCTACCCCGCGTTCCCCACCGACATGCAGGCGCAGTTCGCGGCGATGAACACCGTCGGCGAGGGCGTGGGCACGATCGTCGAGACGATCTTCGAAAACCGCTTCATGCACATGCTCGAGATGCGACGCCTTGGGGCGGATATCCGCATCGAGGGCAATACCGCGATCATGCGCGGCGTGCCGCGCCTCACCGCGGCCCCCGTCATGGCCACGGACCTGCGCGCGTCCGCCAGCCTGGTGCTCGCGGCGCTGGTGGCGGAGGGCGAGACCCACATCGAGCGCATCTACCACATCGATCGCGGTTACGAACGCATCGAGGAGAAGTTGCGCGCCCTCGGCGCGCAGATCCGTCGCGTGCCCGGCTGAGCGCGGCGCTGGCTCAGCCCGGGACGAGGCCCGGGTAGCGCTGGGCGATTTCCAGCGCCTGTTGCGGGCGTTCGCCGAGCGTGGCCGTGACGCGGAACGGGGCGAGTCCGGACGGACCGAGGCGATACCCCTCGAGGCGCACACGGGCGCCGGGGTGACGTTGCGCGAGGCGATTGACGAGATCGCGTGCATCCGCCACGCGCTGTCCGTCGAGT
>JBJTPC010000421.1:0-5603 GCA_046074905.1 Gammaproteobacteria bacterium | reverse complement strand
GATGCCGCTGGTGACGGTGTGCTGGAGACCGAACGGATTGCCGATGGCAACGACGAAATCGCCGACCGCGGCGGTGTCGCTGTCGGCGAGGGCAATCTCCTGGAGCTTCGCGTCCTTCACCTGCAGCACTGCGACATCGGTGGCGGTGTCCTTGCCGACCACGGTGGCCTTGAACTGGCGGTCATCCTGCGTGAAGACGGTGATTTCGCTGGCCTTGTCGACTACATGGGCGTTGGTGATGATGTAGCCCTGCTTCGCGTCCACCACCACGCCGGAACCGGCTGCCTGGAATTCGCGTTCCGCGGGGCTGTCCGGCATGTTGAAGAAGCGCCGGAAGAACGGGTCGTCCATGAGCGGGTTGCGTTGTTCGCGCACCTTGCCGCGAGTCTGGATGCTGACCACCGACGGGGATACGCGCTTCACCATGGGGGCCAGCGAGGGCATCGGCGTGCCCGCCACCTCGGCGGGCAGCTTTGCCGCCACGGCCGACGGGGCATGGGGCGCGAGGACAATCAGGGAGGCCGCGGCGGCGGCCAACAGCAAGGGACGGGCGGTAACGGTCACGGAGCCTCCGGGCGGCTGGTCACGGGTACTGGACAGGAAGACCCGGTGCGCCGCAGGAAAGTTCCCGTGGCGCACCGGGGCGTGCCGTCAGTCTGCCTCGATGGCGATGCGGCGTGGAGTCGCCTGCGGCTGCTTGGGCACGGTCACGGTGAGCACTCCATCATGGAACCGGGCCTTCACGCCCTTCGCGTCCGCGGTATCAGGCAGCGTGAAACTGCGGTAGAACGAGCCGGAGGCGCGTTCCACCACGCGGAAGCCGTTCTTCTCGTCGCGCGTGGCGATATCCCGCTTGCCGCGCAAGGTAAGCACGCCCTTCTCCAGGGTGACCTCGACGTCGCCCGCCTTCATGCCGGGCAGGTCGGTGTGCAGCACGAACTGCCCCGGCTCCTCGCGGATGTCGACGGCCGGCGCCCAGTCGGCGACCGGCACCGCGGAGCCGTTGCCGTAGAAGGAGCCGATCGGCTGCATCAGGCGCTCGAGGTCGCGGTGCAGGCGCGACAGCAGGTTCCAGGGTTCGTTGGCGGTGGTGTGGCTGATCAGGTTCATGGTCTTTGCCCTCCAATGGCACTGACGGGAACGACTCCCGCACGGAGCAGGTGGGGTTGGTGCGGGGGCTTTCAAGCGCGCCAGCCCACATGGCCCCGGGGTTCCGCAAGGGATAACCGGTGGATAACTTGTGGGTAGTCGGTGAGCGGCGGGTCGGAATCCGGAATTGCGGCGGTGCAACACAACATCTTGTGGCTGCCATTTTCGGCGCTTGACAGAAAGCAGCGGAGGTGTAGGCGGGACGTTTTACAGGTTTTGTTTTTATCATATTGTTTTTAAAGGGATTTTATTTGGACAAAAAACTTTCTTCGCGTCTTGACACATCCCGCCCCGAAAAATAACTTAGCCCCCCTGTCCACAACATCTTGTGTCTGTCGGGAAGCCCCTCTTCCCACACGGGTGCCGGGTTGGGAGGTGTGGGCAGACAGCCATTCCGGTGGCAGCCCGCCGATTCCCCTGGAATGCGGCGGTTTGCCCGGTGCCAGACAACAGAAACACGAAGAAGGGAGCGTCATCCTTCCATGAGCACGGCCTTCAAGTTCGAGCCGAAAAACGTGGACCAGATCCCCTACCAGGAAGCTTCTCTCGATATCTGGGAGAAGAAGTACCGCCTCACTGCCAAGGACGGGTCGCCGGTCGACCAGACCATGGATGACACCTATCGCCGCGTCGCCCGGGCGCTGGCCGAGGTCGAGGCCCCGGAACAGCGCGAGCACTGGTTCGAGCTGTTCCTGTGGGCGCAGCGCAAGGGCGCCATCCCGGCCGGTCGCATCACCTCGAACGCCGGCGCGCTCGAGCACAAACCGGCGACGAGCACCATCAACTGCACCGTGTCCGGCACGATCCGCGACTCGATGGATGACATCCTCGACAAGGTGCACGAGGCGGGCCTCACGCTGAAGGCCGGCTGCGGCATCGGTTACGAGTTCTCGACGCTCCGCCCGCGCGGTGCGTACGTCTCGGGTGCTGGTGCCTACACTTCGGGCCCGCTGTCTTTCATGGATATCTACGACAAGATGTGCTTCACCGTCTCGTCGGCGGGCGGCCGCCGCGGCGCGCAGATGGGCACGTTCGATGTCGGTCATCCGGACGCCCTGGAGTTCATCAAGGCCAAGCGCGAGAACGGGCGCCTGCGCCAGTTCAACCTCTCCCTGCTGATCACCGACGAATTCGTCGAGGCGGTCAAGAACGACCGCGAGTGGAAGCTGGCCTTCCCGCTGTCGGCCAGGGAGTACGACGCGGCCACCATGAACCTCGCCGATGCCGGCGCCTTCGTCTGGCGCGAATGGCCGCAGAACGACGGCTACGTCAGCCGCGATGACGGCCTGGTCTGCTGCAAGGTCTACAAGACGCTGCCGGCGCGCCGCGTGTGGGACGTCATCATGTCGTCCACCTACGATTTCGCCGAGCCCGGGTTCATCCTCATCGACCGCGTCAACGAGATGAACAACAACTGGTGGTGCGAGAACATCCGCGCCACCAATCCCTGCGGCGAGCAGCCGCTGCCGCCGTACGGCTCCTGCCTGCTTGGCTCGGTGAACCTCACCCGCTTCGTCAAGGCGCCGTTCACGGACAAGGCGGAGTTCGACTGGGCGGAGTTCCGCCAGGTCGTCAAGGTCTTCACCCGCATGCTCGACAACGTCGTCGAGGTCAACGGCCTGCCGCTCGAACAGCAGCGCCGCGAGATCATGGACAAGCGTCGCCACGGCATGGGCTTCCTCGGCCTCGGCTCCACCATCACCATGCTCGGCATGCGTTATGGCGCGCCGGACTCCGTCGGTTTCACCGAGGCGGTGTCGCGCGAGATGGCGCTCGCGGGCTGGGAGGCCGCCCTCGAGCTGTCCAAGGAAAAAGGCCCGGCGCCCATCCTCGCCCGCGAGTTCGAGGTGACCGGTGCCATGCTGCGCAAGCGTCCGGAGATGGTCCGTGACGGGTGGAAAGTCGGTGACCGCATCCCGGGCCGCATCCTGCACGCCCGCTACAGCCGCTACATGCAGCGTGTGGCGCAAGTGGCACCGGAACTGGTCGAGCAGCTGGCGCAGCAGGGTGCACGCTTCACGCACCACAGCTCCATCGCGCCGACGGGCACGATTTCCCTGTCGCTGGCCAACAATGCCTCCAATGGCATCGAGCCCAGCTTCGCCCACCACTACTTCCGCAACGTCATCCGCGAGGGTCGCAAGACCAAGGAGCGCGTGGACGTCTATTCCTACGAGCTGCTCGCCTACCGCGAACTGGTGAACGCCCAGGCCATGCCGAATGCCGCGAGCGCGGCCGAGAAGCTGCCGGACTACTTCACCACTGCGGACGATGTCACCCCGACCCAGCACGTCGACATCCAGGCGGCGGCGCAGAAGTGGGTGGACTCCTCCATCTCCAAGACGGCAAATGTCCCGACGGACTTCAAGTACGACGCCTTCAAGGACATCTACCTCTACGCATACGAGCAGGGCCTGAAGGGCTGCACTACCTTCCGCTTCAATCCGGAGGCCTTCCAGGGCGTGCTCGTCAAGGAGGAAGACCTCAAGAACACCACCTACGTGTTCACGCTCGAGGACGGCACCGAGGTGAAAGCCAAGGGTGACGAGATGGTGGAGTACGACGGCGAGATGCATACCGCCGCCAACCTCTTCGATGCCCTCAAGGAAGGCTACTACGGGAAGTTCTGACCATGAGCAACATCGTCATCGGCAAGAAGATCGCCAAGTTCCGGGTCGAGAAGCCCGCTGAGGCGGAAGCCAGGAAAGAGATCGCCCCGGTCATCCGCCAGGACCCGGCCTCGAACGTGATCTGGATGCACGAGAAACTCGAGCGTCCGGACGTGCTTATCGGCTCGACGTACAAGATCAAGACCCCCGTGTCGGATCACGCGATGTACGTCACGATCAACGACATGATCCTGAACGAGGGTACCGAGCACGAGCACCGGCGCCCGTTCGAGATCTTCGTGAACTCGAAGAATCTCGATCACTACCAGTGGATCGTGGCGCTGACGCGCATCATCTCGGCCGTGTTCCGCAAGGGCGGCGACGTGACCTTCCTGGTCGACGAGCTGAAGGCCGTGTTCGATCCGCGCGGCGGCTACTGGCAGCCGGGCGGCAAGTTCATGCCATCGATCATCGCCGAGTTGGGGCACGTGATCGAGAAGCACCTGCAGACCATCGGTCTCATCGCCCGCCCCGAACTCGACGAGCACCGCAAGAAGCTGATCGAGGAGAAGCGTGCCGAGTTCGAGGCCCGCAACAAGCAGCAGGATGCGTTTGCCCGCGGCCATTTCCCGGAAGGCGCCCAGCTGTGCAACAAGTGCAACACCGTCGCTGCGGTGATGATGGACGGCTGCATGACCTGCCTCAATTGCGGCGATTCCAAGTGCGGCTGATCGCCGCACCTTGACCGACGAACCCGTCGACACACACCCGGCCGGGCCTGGCGCCGGCAGCCTTAGACAGCAAGGCGGTGCGTGTTACCTCGAGGCCACCCTCACCGGTGGCCTTTTTTTCGCCGCTGCCCCGTGCTGTCACCGCGGTGTCATGGTTTGCCGGATAATCTCGCCGTGGAAACGCCGCGAGTGCCGCCGATGACCACCCGGGTCCTTGTTCTCTGCACCCATAACTCCGCCCGCAGCATCCTCGCCGAGGGCATGCTCGCTCACTGGGCGCGGCGTCTCGGTCGTACGGTCGTGGCCCACAGTGCGGGCAGCGCGCCAAGCGGGCGCATCAATCCCCATGCGCTGGCGGTCCTGCAGGCGGCGGGCATCGAGGTCGCCGGCCTGCGCAGCAAGAGTTAGGACGAGTTCGCCGTTGTCGGTGCCCCCGTGCTCGATCTCGTCATCACCGTCTGCGACAGTGCCGCCGCCGAAACCTGCCCCATCTGGCTCGGGACCCCGGTGCAGGTCCATTGGGGCTATCCCGATCCCTCCGCCGCGCCGGAGGCGACACGACGCCAGGCCTTCGAACTGACCCGCCAGGCCATCGGCTACCGCATGCTGCAGCTGTTGCAGTTGCCCCTGGGTGAACTGCGTGGCGAGGCGCTGCGACGGGCCGTGGCGGAGATTGACCTTCGTTGACACCGGCATGACCAGCTCGTACGAGGAAGCACCGCCTCAGTGCGCCTCGTCCCAGTTCGCGCCCACGCCCACTTCCACCTTCAACGGCACGCGCAGGTCGGCCGCTGCCGTCATGCGCTCGCGCACACCTTCGCGAATCCGCTCCACGGCATCATGCCTCACCTCGAGCACCAACTCGTCGTGTACCTGCATGATGAGCCGTGCCGGTGGCCGGTCGGGTTCGTCCGCCGCGGCGGACTCGAGCCAGCGCTCGACGTCGATCATCGCGCGCTTGATGATGTCCGCAGCGGTCCCCTGCATCGGCGCATTGATCGCGCTGCGCTCCGCATACTGCTGCAACTGCTTGTTGCGGGCATTGATGTCCGGCAGGTGGAGGCGCCGGCCGAAGACGGTGCTGACGTAGCCCTGCTCGCGCGCCAGGCGACGG
>JBJTPC010000420.1:0-4272 GCA_046074905.1 Gammaproteobacteria bacterium | reverse complement strand
CGCGACCGGGCGCCGGCCGGCGCCACACCTGCCAGCGTGCGCCGCGAACCGGCGGTCCGCCAGCGACCTCGATGACCACCGCGCCGCGCGTCGACGCGTAATAGATCCAGCGTCCGTCGCGTGACCATGCCGGCACACGCTCGTCCGCCTCGTCCCGGGTCAGGCGCCGCCACTTGCCCTCCGCGAGTACGACGTGGTGCAGGCCGTAGTAGCCATCCACCGCGGCCGCTACCACCAGCGCCCGGCCATCAGGCGACCACCGCGGGGCGTCCATGCGCGTGGCCGACAAACCGGCCACGGCCCGGGCGCCGCGCCCGTCCGCACCGGCCACCCAGACCTGGGCCTGTCCGCCGACGTCGCTGACATAGGCTACCTGGCGGCCGTCGGGCGAGAACTGCGTCCCGGTGACCTGATCCCGGGCCGCCAGCCATTCCATGGGCGCCTCGGCGTCACCATCGCGTACGGGAATCGACAGGACCCGGGTGATTTCCCGGGAGCGCTCGAAGACCAGGCGGGCACCATCCGCGGACAGCGTCGGGGCGCGCAGGTCCGCTGCATCCTCGAGCAACAATTGCGGCGTATCGGCGGTGATCGGAATGCGCCACAGGGCCGAACTGCCCCCGCGATCGCTGCTTCCGAGCAGGTTGCGTCCATCGGGCTCGACAAGCAGGCCGCTCCAGTTCGCCGCATCACGGGTCAGGCGACGCACCTTGGCGCGCCCGAAGTCGATCGCCGCGATATCCATGTTGCCGAGCGAACGCTCACGCGCGAAGTACAGCGACTGCTGGTCCGCCGTGAACGCAGGCAGCGTGTCGCCGGGCTGACCCACCGACGGCGTGGTCAAGGCCTGCCGGCGACCCTGGCCGAACTTGTTGTCGAGGTCGTACGCGACGATACGCACCGGCTGACCTGGTGAGGGGCGCTCCGCGAACACGATAGACCCGCCATCCGGCGACCAGGTGAAAGGCCCGACATCGTCGGCATTGCAGACCGTCAGGACGCGGTCCTGCTCGCCCAGCGGCGTGGTGGCGCGCAACTGGCAGTCCTGACCCTCCAACTGGTAGTACGCGATCAATCCTGCGGTCGGTGACCAGCGCGGATGCAGGCGTTCGACGTCCGCCATGGCCGGCAGCAGTCGCTGCGGGGTGGTGGTACCGAAAGCGAGAATGAAGAGGTCCGCGACACCACCGGGTGGCGCCCAACTGAACACCACCCGGCGACCGTCCGGCGAAAGACTGGGCGATTCCTCGCGGCCGGGCCAGTCGGTCAGTCGACTCGGCGGACTGGGAGTACCGCGAATCACCACGTTGTCCCCCATCCATCCAAGGAGGGCACCCCCGAGCCCGAGGGTGATTGCGCCTGCGGCAATGCCGAACTTCAGCCGCCGACGGCGACGATGGGACAGGAAGCGGTGTACCGAATCGGCGCCTGGCACCTCGTCATCGAAGTGGAGCAGGCCCGGACCCTCGCCCACCACCAATTGATATTGACCCGCTGCCGGCGAATCGATGCGGGCATCCTCGCCGTCAAGCAGCCGGCGCCACTCGCCGACGGCCAGCCGAACGCTGTTGCCGTACCGGTCGTGACCGAAGATACGCGCTGCCACCAGCGGGATATCCGCCGCGCGGCCCCGGTTGCCGTCGAACCCCTCGCGCAGCACGAGCATGACCCCGAGGGTGGTCGGCGGGAGCTTGACGGATTGCCCGTCCCGCTCGGCGATGGCCGATGCGGGGCGGATCAGCCAGCGACCCAGCATGAAGTCGGGCACGCGGCTGGCAATCGGCGGTGGCTCCACCTCCGGAGCCGCGGTCGGCATGTCCGGCAAACGGAGCAGTCCGCGCTTTCCTTCCTGGAGGAACTTGCGCTTTCCGGCCTCGAGGAAGGTGGCCCGCGTCTTTTTCATGGTGCCCCGGTCAATCCCGGGCGGACGCGGCGCTCGCCGGCACCGCTGGTTCGCCGCCCGGCATGCCGAGATGACGGAACAGGAATGCGAACTGGTCCGCCCAGTCCTCCACCTGCATCCAGGTCGGCTTGCCCGCACCGTGTCCAGCGCGCGTCTCGATGCGCACCAGCACGGGATTCGGGCAGCCCTGGGCGTGTTGCAGGGACGCACCGAACTTGAAGCTGTTCCAAGGCACCACGCGGTCGTCGCGTTCGGCGGTGGTGATCAGGGTCGGCGGGTAGCACTTGCCTTCCTGGACGTTGTGCACGGGAGAGTAGGCGCGCAACGCACGGTACTCGGGTTCCACTTCCGAGAGACCGTAGTCGCTCGACCAGCCCCGCGCGTTGGCGCTGGCGGTGTGGTAGCGCAGCATGTCGAGGACACCGACGCCCGGCAGTGCGGCAGCGAACAGGTCGGGGCGCTGCAGCAGCGTGGCGCCCACCAGCAGGCCGCCGTTGCTGCGCCCATGGATTGCCAGCCGGTCCGGGGCAGTCCAGCCCGAGCTGACCAGCCATTCGCCGGCGGCGATGAAGTCATCGAACACGTTCTGCTTCTTCAGTTTCGTGCCTGCCTCGTGCCACGCCGCACCGTACTCGCCACCACCGCGCAGATTGGCGACGGCATAGATGCCGCCGTTTTCGAGCCAGACGGCGACTGGAACACTGAAGGACGGGGTCAACGAAACATCGAAGCCACCATAGCCGTACAGCAGCGTGGGCCGCCGTCCGTCCTTGGGCAGGTCACGTCGATAGGTGAGGAACATCGGGACACGGGTCCCGTCCTTCGAGCGGTAGAACACCTGCTCGGTGACGAAGTCGCCGCCACGGAAGTCGACAGCCGGCACACGGAAGGACGTCACACCGCCGGAGGCGAGGTCGTAGCGGTAGATGGCTGCCGGTGTCTGGTAGTCGGTGTAACTGAAGAAGGACTCGGTGGAGTCACCGCGGCCACCGAAACCCCCGGCGGAGCCGGCGCCGGGCAGTGGCACCTCGCCCTGTGGTGTGCCCTCGCGCGAGTAGAGGCGTACCTGCGAATGGGCATCCCGCAGGACATTGATGATGAAGCGTCCGCCCACATAGGAGGCACTGCCGATGGTCTCCGCCGTCTCCGGCACGAGGGTCTGCCATGCGGTGCGCGCCGGGCGGTCCGCCGAGACCGCAATCACCCGGCCACGCGGGGCCGCCGAGGTGGTCTTGAAGAACAGCGTCGTGCCCTCGTTGCCCATGAACTCGTAGAGGGCATCCCAATCCACCAGCAGGGGCTTGACCTCGAGCGGTTTGCCCGGTGTCCAGCCGGTGAGGTCGGCGAGCAGGATGCCGTTGCGATCGAATCCGTCGCTCAGGCCGATGACGAGCCAGCGACCGTCATCGGAGACGGTGGCGTAAGGATTGCGGGTGGCGTGATCCTGCACTGCGTAGACCGGGACATCGGCCGCTTGCGGCTGGCCGACCACGTGGTGGTACACCACCACTTGACGCCGGTCATCACCGACGCGACCCGTGGTGTCGCCGCTGGCCACGGGGTAGCGGGAGTAGAAGAAACTCCGTCCGTCGGGGAGCCAGGACACGCCGGTGAACTTGGTGAGGTGGAGTTCGTCCGTCAGGTCCTGGCCATCGGCAACACGGCGGATGCGCCAGGTCTTCCAGTCGGTACCCCCGTCGGACACGGCATAGGCGACGAGTTCGCCGCGGGGGTCGATGTCGTAGTCGGCCAGCGAGACGGTGGCATCACTCGAGAAGGTGTTCGGGTCGATGAGGATGCGCGGTTCGGCGTCCAGCGATTCCGCGACGTAGAGGACGGACTGGTTCTGCCGCCCATCGTTGCGCTGGTAGAAATAGCGCTGCCCGCGGCGGGTCGGCAATCCGAAGCGCTCGTAGGTCCAGAGTTTCGCAAGGCGCTCCTTGAGTGCTGCCCGGGCGGGAATGCCCGCGAGGTAGGGTTCGGCAAGCCGGTTCTGGGCCGTCACCCAGTCGCGTACTGCCGGGGCCTCGACGTTTTCCATCAGGCGGTACGGGTCGGCAACCTGCTCACCGAAGTAGGTATCCACATGCGCACCACGCGGAAACCCGGGGTAGGCCAGGGTCAACCCGGCGCTGCCGGTGGCCGCGGCGCCGCTGCGCGCTGCGGCGGGCACGGTCGTGGCGGTGGATGATGCCGAGGAAGCCTGTTTCGACATGGGGGTGCAACCGGCAAGGGCGAACAGCGCCGCCAGCAACGCCAGCGCAGGGCTGGGGGCGGGGAGGCGGGGGTGGCGGGAAGTCGGTAAGGACACGGGTTAGACTCCGTCAGTCACGGGCATTGCAGTTTACCGGAGTCCCCATGCCCCCCGT
>JBJTPC010000419.1:0-3832 GCA_046074905.1 Gammaproteobacteria bacterium | reverse complement strand
GGCCAGCAGCTGGGTCTTGTCGCCGATTTCGGCCAAAGCGACGACACCGGTGGAGAACAGCAGGGCTTCCATCGAGGATCTCTAGGGTTTCGCCCCCGGAGGGGGCGGGCGCGGGCAGGATATCGGACGCCCCCGGGGCCAGCAACGCGCCGGGTCGGCAGGCGCCGCCACAATCGGGATTGAAACAAGTATCGAACCACCGGAAAATAGGGAATGACCTCCGAAACACCCCGTCGACTGCCCGCCACCGCCGAGTGCTCCCGGGAGGCCACGGATGCGCGATTGGCCAGATTGCGTGCCGATGGCCATGTTCTCGATCACGTGGCGGGGATCGCCCCGGACCTCGATCCCGCGGATCTCGCCGGCTCGATCGAAGGCCACATCGGCTATGCCCGGGTCCCGATCGGCGTGGCCGGGCCGTTGCGGGTGCAGGGTGGCCACGCGAACGGGGACTTCTTCGTTCCCCTGGCGACCAGCGAGGGTACGCTCGTCGCCTCGTTCCAGCACGCTTTCAACGCCATCAACCGCTCCGGCGGCATTCGTGCCGCGGTCACGGACGAACGTGTCGGGCGTGCACCCTGTTTCGAGTTCCAGGACCTGCCGACGGCAGCGGCCTTCGTCGGCGAGGTCCTGCGCCTGCGGCCGGCGCTCGAGGAGGCAGTACGCGGTACTTCACGTTTCTGCCGCCTGCGCGAGGTGCACCCGGCGGTGATCGGCAACACGGTCTACGTGATGCTGGAATTCGCCACGGGCGATGCTGCCGGGCAGAACATGGTCACTGCGGGGGCGCAGGCGGTTTGCGAATGCCTCCTCGCCGAAGCCGCACAAAAGCCGCTGACCTGGCTGGTCGAGTCGGCACTCTCGGGCGACAAGCGCGCCACCGCCATGGCGTTCCGCGGCGCCCGGGGCCGCAATGCCAGTGCCGAGGTCGTCCTGTCTCCCAAGGTGCTGCGCGGTTATTGGCGGGCCGATCCCGCGGCGATGGTCCGTTGCTGGCAACAGGCGATCGGCGGCATGGCGCAGAGCGGGGCGACTGGCCTGCAGGGCAACGCCGCGAACGCCGTGGCTGCCCTGTTCATCGCTTGCGGTCAGGATGTCGCCTGCGTCTGCGAGGCCAGCACGGCGCTGACGCGGGTGGAGTTGACGCGTGAGGGCGAGGTGTATTTTTCCGTCACGCTACCCAACCTCATCGTGGGCACCGTAGGGGGCGGCACCTACCTGCCGACCGCCCAGGAATGCCTGTCGATGCTCGGTTGCCGCGGGACCGGCAAGGCGGCAAAGTTCGCCGAGCTGATTGCCGCCGTGGTGCTGGCCGGTGAACTCTCCGTGGTCGGTGCCATGGCGGGCGGGGCCTTTGCCGGTGCCCACGCTGCCGGGGGTCGCAAGGCGCTCGGGACGGCGGCTACCTGACCATGGAGACCGCTCTCCTCAAGCCGCGTCGGCGCAAGCCGGTACGTGCCTTCCTGATGAAACATGTGGTGCCGCCGCTGGCCTTGGCGTACTACCGCTCGCTGGCCGGCTCGTGGCACTACGAAACCCATCATGCGGAGCGTTTCGAGGAACTGCTGGCGGCCGGGCAGCCCGTGGTGGGTGCCTTCCTGCATGCACGTACCTTCCAGTTGCTGCACTACTTCAGCCTGCCGGGGCGTGGACGCTGGATCCTCATGTGCTCGCAAAGCCGTGACGGCGATGCCATGACCCGGGTGGAGGAGGGGCTCGGTTTCCGGGTCGCCCGTGGCTCCTCGGGCAAGGGAGGGGCGAGGGCGCTGGTGGAGATGATCAAGGCGCAGCGGGACGACCGCAGCCTCAATTCCTGTCTTGCCATCGATGGTTCACGCGGACCGCGGGGGGTGGCGCAGTTGGGCATCATCACGCTCGCGCAGAAGGCCGGGGGAGTCATCCTGCCGGTCGCCGCCGCGAGCGCGGGGGCCCGCATTTGGGAGAAATCGTGGGACCGGACCGTGTTTCCGCGACGCGGTGCCACGGTCCACGTCGGGATGGGTGAGCCCTTGCCCGTGCCGGCGAAACTCGACGCGGTGTCGCTGGAGGCCCTGCGTCTGGAACTCGAGCGCCGTACCCTGTCGCTGCACCGCGAGATGGACCTGCTCGCGGGATTCCACGATACCGAGCCGCTGCAGTGTCGCGAATGAGCCATCGTCCCGATGCAGGCGAGTGACCGCCTGACCACGGGAGCGATTCCGGGAACCCTGTTCAGGTTCGTCCTGCCCATCCTGATGGGCAACATCCTGCAATCCCTCAACGGCAGCATCAACGCAATCTGGGTCGGGACCTATCTCGGGACCGCCGCGCTGACCGCCGCCAACAACGCGAACCTCGTGCAGTTCCTGCTGCTCGGCGCGCTGTTCGGCATCACCATGGCCGCCAGCATCCTGGTCGCGCAACATCTTGGTGCGCGACGTGAAGCCGAGGCCCGCGAAGTGGTCGGCACGGCTGTGTCGTTCTTTCTCCTGCTCTCGCTGACCCTCGCTGCCCTCGGCGCATGGTTCAGTCGGGAGATTCTCGAGTGGATGGGCACACCGCCGGATGCCCTGCCTCTCGCCATCATTTACATGCGCTGGATGTTCGTCGCGCTGCCGTTTGCCTACGGCGCTTACTTCGTCGGTGCCGCCCTGCGGGGCGCCGGTGATTCGCAAACGCCGTTCCGCTATCTGGTGCTGTCGGTCGCCCTGGATATCGTCTGCAATCCCCTGTTCATTTTCGGGTGGGGTCCCGTGCCCGCGATGGGCATCGCCGGCTCGGCAATGGCAACGCTGGTCGCCCAGGGGGTCGCGCTGCTGGCCCTCGTCTGGCACGTCTACCGGGTCGGCAGCCCCCTGGCGCTGCGGCGCGGGGATGGATCGCTCCTTCGCCTGCGCTGGGAAGTGGTCAAGGCGCTGGTCCTCAAAGGTATCCCGATGGGCCTGCAGATGATCGTGATGTCGGTCAGCATGGTGCTGTACATGCAGGTGGTGAACCGCTTCGGTTCGGATACTGCGGCAGCGTATGCCGCTGCCATGCAATTGTGGAACTACCTCCAGATGCCGGCATTCGCCCTCGGCGCCGCTGTTTCCTCGATGGCTGCCCAGAACATCGGTGCCGGCCTCTGGGATCGGGTCGGCGAGACCACCCGCGTCGCACTGGGCTTCAATGTCGCGTTCTCGTGCATCCCGGTGGCCTTGCTGTACCTCTTTGATCGGCCAATCCTGGCGCTGTTCCTGCCCGCCGGCAGTCCAGCCATCGAGATTGCCCATCACATCGACCAGTGGGTGCTGTGGAGCTTCCCGCTGTTCGGCGTGACCATGGTGCTGTCGGGCGTGATTCGTGCCGCCGGCGCGGTAATGGCGCCCCTGGTGATCCTGGTGGTGACGATGCTCGGATTCCGCTCGCTGGGCGCGTTCTGGATCGTCGGTTCCCATGGCGCCGACGGCGTCTGGGCGATCGCCGCTCTCACCACGGTGGTCGGTGTGGTGCTGACCACCGCCTACTACCAGCGGGGCCGATGGCGCTCCGCACGCATGATGTCGCCCCGCGCCAACGGCTAGGATGCCTTGGCGAAAGTCGCCACCGAATCGCTCAAGCGTCCGGCAGGATCTTTCCCGGGTTCATCAAGCCCAGCGGGTCCCAGGCCTGTTTGATGGCCCGCATCAACGACAGGGTTCCGGGACCGAACTCGTCGAGCAGGGCGTCCCGCTTCCCGAGCCCGATCCCGTGCTCGCCGGTGCAGGTGCCGCCGGCAGCCTGCGCTCGCTCGATCATCCTGCCGTAGACCGCGTCCACGCAGTCGCGTTCGGGTGAGGGCGCCGGATCGTGCAGGAACAGCACGTGGAAATTG
>JBJTPC010000418.1:0-4323 GCA_046074905.1 Gammaproteobacteria bacterium | reverse complement strand
CCTGGGAGCGCCGCAAGGCTGCCCTACCCCTCACGCCGTTGCAGGCGCAGGTAGCAGACGTCGTGGAACTGCATCCCGAGTATCATCCCTTGCTGCATCCGGAGGCACTCGATCGGGACTGGACGCCGGAGCAGGGACAGTCCAATCCCTTCCTGCACATGGGAATGCACCTGGCCTTGCGCGAGCAGGTCTCGACCGACCGCCCCCCGGGCATTCGTGCGGTCCATGCGGCCTTGGTGGCGCGCTTCGGCTCCGCCCACGAGGCGGAGCACCGCATGATGGAGCCCCTCGGCGCGGTACTCTGGAATGCCCAGCGGCAGGGCCGAGCCCCGGACGAACAGCAATATCTGGCTGACCTGCGCCGTCTGTAATCGACCCCGCGCCCGGACCGAGCGGCCTCTTCTCTTCGGGAATGCAGCAGATGAACATCACCGAGATCTTCCTCGTCGCCCTGCTGATCATCTTCACCGTGCCCTATCTCGTTTGGCGCATCGGTCGCACCGACTACTGGGCTCCGCTGGTAGTGGTGCAGATCATCGCGGGCATCCTGCTGGGTCCCGGGGTCCTCGGTGAGGTGTTCCCCGACTACTATGCGTTTGTCTTCCAACCGACAGTGGTGCAGTCGCTGACCGGCATCGCTTGGTGGGCGGTTTCCCTGTTCGTCTGGTTGGCAGGCGTGGAGCTCGACCTCCGCGATGCATGGCGGCAACGTCACGACACGGGGATCACCGCAGGCCTGGCGCTGGCGGTACCCCTGTTGATGGGAGCGGGCGTGGCCACCCTGCTGGCGCTCGCGGATGGATGGGGACCATCCACAGGCACGGTCCCGACACCCACATGGATGGGTGAGCGTGCCAGCCACTGGCAGTTCGTGCTGGGAGTGGGCATGTCCTGTGCCGTGACCGCACTGCCGATCCTGGTGCTTTTCCTCGAACGGCTGCACATGCTGCGTCGGCCACTGGGTCAGCGCATCCTGCGCTATGCCAGCCTGGACGACATTGCCATCTGGGCCATTCTCGCCCTGATCCTGCTCGACTGGAATCGCGTCGGGCGCCAGCTGCTGTTCCTCGTGGCGTTCGCCGTGCTGACCCTCGGCTATCGCGCCATCATGCGTCGCCTGTCCATCCAGGATCGCTGGTATGCAAGCCTCATCTGGCTGGCCGCGTGCGCCCTCGGTGCGGACTGGGGCGGGCTGCACTACATGGTAGGGGCCTTTCTGGCCGGCGTCGTCACCGACAGCGACTGGCTCGAGCGAACCGCGCTCGATTCAATGCGTCATCACGTGCTGCTGTTGTTCATGCCGGTGTTTTTCCTCAGCACGGGCCTGCGTACCCAGTGGGAGGGCGGCGGATTGCCGGTATTCCTCGCGGCGGGAGCACTGCTGGCGGCCGCCGTGATCGGCAAGCTTGTCGGTGTACGCCTGGCGGGACGACTGCTCGGATGGGCGCCCGGTGAAGCTTCACTGATTGGCTGGCTGCTGCAGACGAAGGCGCTGATCATGATCATCTTCGCCAACATCCTGCTCGACAAGGACGTCATCACCTCCACCACCTTCACGGCCCTGCTGCTGATGGCCGTGGGCAGCACGATGCTGACCATCCCGATGGTGACCCCGAAACTGCGGCGCCTTGGCCTGGGTGCCTGACGCCGCTCCGTCTGCGGTGCGACCCGCGAGTCGACCTCAGCGCTTGGGGGGACCCTTGCGATGCGGCTTGGGTGGCCCGCCGTAGGGCCGGCCGCCGAAAGGACGCGGCGGACGCGGCCCGCCTTCGAATGGACGCGGCCCGCCTTCGAATGGACGCGGACCGCCCTCGAAGGGCCCGCGCGGTCCCCCTTCGAATGGACGTTGACCGCCGCCCTCGAACGGACGACCACCACCTCCCTGGAAGTGACGCGGTCCGCCGCCCTGGAAAGACGGGCGATTGCCGCCATGGAACGGGCGGCCACCACCGTGGAAAGGACGGGGACCACCCTCGAACTGGCGCGGACCACGCGGACGGCCTTCTGCCGGAACCCCATCAGCCGGCTTGATGTCGAGCGTACGACCACGAATCTTGACGTCGGCGATGCGGCCAAGCACTTCCGGTGACAGGCCCGCAGGCAAGCGCACCAGGGTGAAATCGAAGTGGATGTCGACGCCATTGATCTGGTTACCGGCGAGGTCCGCCGTGTGGGCAATGGCGCCCACGATGTTTCCCGGCTGCACGCCGTGCGCACGACCCACCTCGAGGCGATAGGTTTGCTGCGGACCGAAGCGGTCCTCGCGGGAAACATACTTGCCTCGGGGTCGCTCCATGTCCTCGAGGACGGCAGCCAACCGGTCCCGGGAGCGTTCCTGTCGCTCCTCGGGTGGCAAGGTCCGCGGGCCACCATCGCGCGCGCCAGGCTCCTCGGCCCCTGGCAACAGGAGCGGTGTCTCGCCCTGCACGAGTTTGGCAAGCGCCGCCGCGATATCCAGCGGTTCCCGGGCGGTATCGGCCACGACCGCCTCGATGATGGCCCGATACTCGGCAGGCACTCCCTCGGCAATCACCGCCTCGAGCCGCTCGCGGAACTTGGTCACGCGCGCCTCGTTGACGTCGCTGACCGTCGGCAGTCGCATCGCCTCCAGCGGCGAACGGGTGGCTCGCTCGATGGCATGCAGCATGTTGCGCTCGCGCGGCGCGATGAACAGGATGGCCTCGCCCTTGCGCCCGGCGCGACCGGTGCGACCGATGCGGTGCACGTAGCTCTCGGTGTCGTAGGGAACATCGAAGTTCACCACGTGACCGATACGCTCGACGTCGAGACCGCGCGCAGCCACATCGGTGGCCACGAGAATATCGATTTTCCCGGATTTCAGAGCCGCAATGGTCCGCTCGCGCTGCGCCTGCAGGATATCGCCGTTCAATGCCGCTGCCGCGAAGCCGCGCGCTTCGAGGCGCTCGGCGAGATCGACCGTGGACTGCTTGGTGCGCGTGAAGACGAGCATCGCATCGAAGGGCTCCACCTCCAGGATACGGGTCAAGGCATCCAGCTTGTGCAAGCCGTTCACCACCCAGTAGCGCTGCCGGATATTGGCCGCCGTGGTGGTCTTGGCCTGGATCGTGATTTCGCGGGGCGAACGCAGGTGCGTCTTGGCGATACGGCGAATCTGCGGAGCCATCGTGGCCGAGAACAGCGCTACCTGGCGCTCTTCAGGCACCTTGCCGAGAATCTGGTCGATGGCGTCGACGAAGCCCATCTGGAGCATCTCGTCGGCCTCGTCGAGCACGACATAGCGCACGCTTTCCAGTGACAGCGTACCCCGCTCAAGGTGGTCCATGATGCGGCCGGGCGTACCGACGACCACATGAACCCCGCGACGCAGTGCGTTCAACTGCGGTGTATAACTCTGCCCACCGTATATCGGCAGGACATGGAATCCGGGCATGCGCGCCGCGTACTTGTTGAACGCTTCCGCCACCTGGATGGCGAGTTCTCGCGTCGGCACCATCACCAGCGCCTGCACGCCCCCCCGGTCAAGTGCGAGGCCCGACAGGAGCGGCAGCGCGAAAGCCGCAGTCTTGCCCGTGCCCGTCTGGGCCTGCCCAAGCACGTCCTGCCCGGCAATCAATGCGGGAATCGTGGCAGCCTGGATCGGCGACGGCGACTCGTAGCCGACGGCTGCGAGAGCCTCGAGAACCGCGGGCGAAAGACCGAGATCGGCAAAGGCCTGCGGGGCCGCGGGGTCCGCCGCGGGAGGATTCACGGGGGAATCCGGAGAAGTATCCATGGGATGCGCCTGACAAGTGGCCGTGTAGTCTACCCCTTTTGCCTGGCACCTTCCGTGGAAACGCGACGCAGGCGTCGCGCACCCACCATCAGTATCACCAGCGTCAAAATCATCGACCCCAATCCCACCAGGGCCTCCGGTGCCAACTTCGGCAAGCCCATCAACAACAGTCCGTCGTTCGCGCCGGGCACCATTCGTGCACCGATTGCCATGAGGGCGCCACCGAGCAGGCAACGCCAGACCACGGGGAATGTCGGCCTGCGCGGCTGCAAGCGACCGCGCGTCCATCCGCCAAGCAACGCCCCCGCCAGCAGCGCTGGAAACAGCAGGAAGCGGGTATCGGTGAGGGACGTATCCCCGCGGACCCAGGCGGCAATGACCTCCGAGTACACCCACGGACCAAACGCGAAAGTCATTGCTGCTGAGGCCACGCAAACGAGCACGATTCCCGTCCGCGGCGTCCATTCTCCCGACGCCTCGCCGGAACGCGCACGCACTCGCTGCGCGCGACGCCAGACGATGGCACCCCCGAGGACCGCTGCCGAAACGAGCCAGAACGGTGTCAGGAC
>JBJTPC010000417.1:0-10601 GCA_046074905.1 Gammaproteobacteria bacterium | reverse complement strand
GCCGCGAGCTCCATTTCCTCGGCCAGCAAGGCGGCACCATATACCTCGACCACGCGCAGTACGCCGCAGACTTCGTGCAAGGCGTCGGCACAACGCTCCAGCGAGCCTGGCGTTCCCGCCTGCTCGACGTGCGCTTCGAGCGCCTGGCGGGCGAGCGCGAGCGCCGCACCCACCTCGCGGGTCACCACGTCCAGCGTCTGGGCAGGCGTCTCGGTCATGCGCGGGATTCGGTCCGGGACGCAGCGGTAGGCAAGCGGAAGCCGGCGGCGCTCTCGCGCAGTTCGGCGGCCAGTTCGGCCAGCTTGGCGATCGATTGCGAGGTCGCCGTGGTGCTGTCCGCCGTCTGGGTGGAAATCTCGCGCAAGACCTGCATGGTGCGCGAAATGGTGCTGGCCGCCGCGGCCTGCTGCCGGGCACTGGCCGAGATGTTCTGCACCAGGCTGGCGATCTGGTTGGAGACCTGCTCGATCTCCTCGAGTGCCGCCCCCGCGTTTTCCGCGAGAAGGGCCCCACCGACGACATCCGTGGTGCTGCGTTCCATCGACACCACCGCCTCGTTGGTGTCGGCCTGGATGGCGCGGACCAGCACCTCGATCTGGCGGGTGGCGGCGGCGGCACGTTCGGCCAATCGCTGCACCTCATCGGCGACCACGGCAAAACCCCGACCGGCCTCGCCGGCACTCATCGCCTGGATGGAGGCGTTCAGGGCCAGAATGTTGGTCTGCTCGGCGATGTCGTTGATCAGTTCGACGATGTTGCCGATTTCCTGCGAACTCTCGCCGAGCCGCTTGATGCGCTTGCTAGTCTCCTGGATGGTATCGCGGATGGTGTTCATGCCATCGATGGTGCGGCGCACGGCCTCGCCGCCCTTGTGCGCGACGCCGACCGCATGGCGTGCGACATCGGCACAACGCTCGGCATTGCCGGACACTTCCTCCACGGAAGCCGCCATCTGCGCAACCGACTCGGTCGCACCGGCCACCTGGCGCGTCTGCGCCACGGTCGCCTTGGCCAAGTGGCTGGCCGCGGCCTGGGTGCTGCGGGCTGCGGCATCGAGGGTCTGTGCGGTGGCGTTGATGGTGGTCACGAGGCCGCGCAGCGTCTCGACGGCGTAATTGATGGAATCGGCAATCGCGCCCGTGATGTCCTCGGTCACGGTGGCACGGACGGTGAGATCGCCATCCGCGAGGCTGGTGAGTTCGTCCAGCAGGCGCAGGATAGCCGCCTGATTGCGCTGGTTCTGCAGGGCCTGTTCCTCGGCCGCCTGCTGGAGTCCGGCGGCGGAGCGCTGCAACACGACCGCGACCACCAGCATCAGGATGGCCAGGCCGACCAGCCCCAGCGCAAGCCAACCCGGCGGCAGGTCCACCCAGAGCAGGTAGTCGAGACTGTCTACGGCGAGGACGACCGCCGCGGCAACCAGCAGGCCGATGGCCACGGCGAGCATCAGGGGTAGGCGGGAGGGCCCGCTCATCGTGTCCATGGGGAGTTCCAGGGGTGTGGGAGGTTCACGGCCGCTACCGGGCAGCTGCCAGGAAGGCCGGGGATTCAACCAGACGGCGCAGCGAGAACACCGGCCAGGTCTCCGTCTCGCGACGGAACACGCCGGCCAGATAATGCTCGCAGCGCAGCAGCATCGGGGGAGGTTCGGCCACGAAGGTCGCCTCCGGGAAGCGGCGGAAGCCGAGCACCTCATCCACCAGCAGGGCTGCGGGGACCTCGCGGTGCTGCACCACCAGCAGGCGGGACTGGCGCTGGATGGGGGTAGCGCCCCCGCCGAGGAACTGCCGCAGGTCGATCACCGGCAGCAACTGGCCGCGGACGTTGTGCAAGCCGCGAATCCATGACCGGGCACCCGGCACCCGGGTGAGGCGGGGCGGCACGGCGAGCACCTCGCGGGTGTCCTCGCGGGCGGCCAGCAAGCTTTCCGTGCCGAGGCGGAAGGCAACGCCGACCCATTCGTCCGTACCGGCCGCGATGCCGGTGGCGGGTGTCGCGGCCACGGCCCGTGCCTCGAGGGCGAGCAGCAGGTCGAAAGGCTGCGGGACGAGCTCGCGCAAGGGCGTGGCTATCGGGGATGACACCGGGATTCCGTTCACTGCGTCAGTGGGCCAGGACCGTCTGGGCCTTCTCCACCAACTGCTGTGGCGACACCGGCTTGACAAGATAGTCCACCGCACCCTGGCGCATGCCCCAGATCCGGTCCGTGTCCTGGCCCTTGCTGGTGACCATGACCACCGGGATGCCGCGCGTTTCGGGATCCCGGGCCAGCTGGCGGGTGGCCTGGAAGCCGTTGACGCCCGGCATGACGATATCCATGAAGATCAGGTCGGGCTTCATCGACTTGGCGAGCCGGAAGCCCTCGTCACCGTCGGCCGCGGCCGCAGTCTGGAAACCGTGCTGCTCCAGCGCACGGCGGATGACGAACACCTCGGTGGGCGAATCGTCGACGACCAGGATGAGTGGCATGGGCGCTTCCTCCTTCAATCCTGCGGCAGGGGGATGGCCTGGGTATCGAGGTGCGTCGGCGGCACCGATGCGGGCGACGGCACGTGCTGTTCGATGGCCGAGAGCAGTTCGTCGCGGGTGAAGGGCTTGGTGAGGTAGTGCTCGCTGCCGACGATGCGTCCGCGGGCGCGGTCGAACAATCCGTCCTTGGAGGAGAGCATGATGACCGGGATCGAGCGGAATGCCTTGCTGCGCTTGATCAGCGAGCAGGCCTGATAGCCGTCCAGGCGGGGCATCATGATGTCGACGAAGATGATGTCGGGACGATGGTCCGCGACCTTCGACAGGGCGTCGAACCCGTCCACGGCAGTGAACACCTCGCAGCCCTCCCTGGCGAGCAATGTCTCGGCGGTGCGGCGGATGGTCTTGCTGTCGTCCACCACCAGCACCTTGAGGCCGGCAAGGCGGGCCGGTCGTTCCGTTTCCGTCTGGACTTCCATGGGATTCCTCGCTTTCCCGGATTCTTGCATATCGGCGCGCCATGGGGGCATGGGCGCCGTCCGGGAACTGCTCCTGTGCATGGTACCCCCGGGGGATGCCCGACCGTCAGGTGTAAACTGCTCGCGGGGTCGACTGTGCGAGGTCCGTCACAGTCTCCCGTGCTGGAAGCCGCCGCCATGAACCCCCACCCTGCCCGCCCCCTCCGCGTCGGTGTCGTGATGGACCCGATCGCCCAGATCAATCCGAAAAAGGACAGCACGCTGGCGATGCTGCTGGCAGCCCAGACACGCGGCTGGGACCTGCACACCCTGGAATTGGGAGACCTCTGGCTGCGTGACGGGGAGGCCTGGGGCCGGGCGCGTCCCGTGACCGTGCGCGCCGACCTGCACGACTGGTACACCCACGGGGAGGCCGTGGCCTGCCCGCTCGGTGACTTCGACGTGCTGCTCATGCGCAAGGACCCTCCCTTCGACACGGAGTACATCTACGCCACCTACATCCTCGGCCGTGCCGAGGCGGCCGGCTGCCTGGTGGTGAACCGGCCGCAGGGGCTGCGCGACATGAACGAGAAGGTGTTCACGGCCTGGTTCCCCCAGTGCTGTGCTCCCACGCTCATCACGCGCAACATGGCGGACATGCGCGCGTTCCTTGCCGAGCAGGGCAAGGCCGTCTGCAAGCCCTTGGACGGCATGGGCGGACGCGGCATCTTCGTCCTCGAGGCCGGTGACAAGAACGCCGGCTCGGTGTTCGAGACCCTGACCGGCTACGGCCGGCATTTCGCGATCATCCAGCGCTACCTGCCGGAGATCGTCAGCGGTGGCGATGCGCGGATCATCCTCGTCGATGGTGAGCCCATTCCCTACGCGCTGGCACGGATTCCGGCCGCGACGGACCATCGGGGCAACCTCGCGGCAGGCGCCCGGGGCGTCGGGCGTCCCCTCGGCGACCGTGACCGCTGGCTCTGCGCGCAGGTCGGGCCCGTCTTGCGCGAACGCGGCATGCTGTTCGTCGGCCTGGACGTGATCGGTGGCTACATCACCGAAATCAATGTCACCAGCCCGACCGGGATTCGCGAACTCGACGCCCAGTTCGGGCTGGATATCGCGGGCCAACTCATGGACGCGATTGCCGCCCGCTGCGGCCACTGAGATGACCGGGAACGGCGAGGACACCCCGGCCAGCGCCGAGCGCGATATCGGGGCGCTGCGCGAGGGGGTCGCGCCGGTGCGGGATCGCCTGTCGACCACCCTCTTCCTCGCCGGTGCGGTCCATCTGCTGGTCTTGCTGGGCGTCACGTTCAGTGCCGCGCCGCCGTCGCGACCCGGCACCCCCGGCCTCGACGTCATCCTGCTCACGGCACCCGGCACGGAGGCGGCCGCCAACGCCGAGGCACGCCTGCTCGCACAGGCGACCCAGCGCGGCAGTGGCACCGGCGAAACCGGGACGCGGGTCGAATCCGGATTGCCGGGGCTGGCCCCCGAACGCGGCAACCGCCCCGAAGGCCCCCCGGTCCCTGCAGGGCTGGCCGGTACGGTTCCCGCGACACTCATCCGCGCCGCAACCGACGGCGGCGAAAGCACCCCACGCAGCACGCCCGTGACCTCCCGCGCGCTGCCCGCGCTGCCAGCCACGGGGCCGTTGTGGGACAACCGCTTGGGCCAGCATCCGCAGGTGGCCGGGCCGCGGCGCGAACTGCAAATCCGCCCGGATACCCGCGAATCGGGCGTCGCGCTCTATCTGGATCGCTGGCGCCGCCATGTCGAGGATATCGGCACGGCCCACTACCCGCTCGAGGCATTACGCCGCGGCGGGCTGTCGGGGAACCCCGTGCTGGAAATCCAGTTGCTGGCGGACGGCACACTCGGCGAAGTGCGGTTGCAACGGTCCAGCGGCATTGCTGCGCTCGACCGCGCAGCCTTCGGGATCCTCCGGCTGGCCGTGCCCTTCGAGGCCTTCCCGCCGGAACTGCGCCGACGCCACGATGCGCTGCGGCTCTCCTACGAGTGGCAGTTCAGTGAGGGGCGACTGCAGGAGGGCGGCCTGCGCTGAACTTGTGTCGTCGCCACCTTGTGGCGCGCGCCTGCGCACCCGATACTTTCCCCATGCCGCGCAAGACCGAACGACCCGTCCACGTGACCCGCCTCCACGGGAGGCGGGCCAGCGACCGGCTCGACCCCAACGCCACCTACCTCGGCAACCAGTTGCTGGTGGCCATGCCGACGCTCCGTGACCCCAACTTCGCCGGTACGGTCACGCTGCTTTGCGAGCACACCGATCGCGGAGCCTTGGGAATCATCCTCAACCAGCCCCTGCGCATGATGCTGTCCGACCTGCTCGAGCAACTGAAGATGCCGCATGACCCGGCGCAGCAGGCGGACCAGCCAGTGCTGCGGGGCGGCCCGGTGCAGACCGATCGTGGCTTCGTCCTGCATCGCCCGCTCCGCGATTTCGACTCCACCCTCAAGCTTTCCGCCACACTACACCTCACCACCTCACGCGATGTGCTGGCAGCCATGGCGGCCGGCGAGGGCCCGGCACAAGCGGTAGTGGCCATCGGTTATGCGGGTTGGGAGGCGGGCCAGCTGGAGGAGGAAATCCGGCAGAACGCCTGGCTGACCACGCCGATGGACGACCGATTGGTATTCGACGTGCCATACGCCGAACGCTGGCAGGCGGCCGCGCGGCTGCTTGGCATCGATCTCGCCCAGCTCGCCCCCGCGGCGGGCCGCGCCTAGGCGCGCGTGACCGCCCCCCCCGAGGTGGTGATGGCGCTGGATTTCGGCCTGCGCCGGCTCGGCGTGGCCAACGGCGATACCCTCACGCGGAGCGCCCGGCCACTGGCCTCCGTGCCGGTCTCCGAGCGTGGTCCGGAATGGCCCGTGCTCGACCGCCTTGTGACCGAGTGGGCGCCGGCGCGTTTCGTGGTGGGCATTCCCTATAATGCCGCCGGTGGCGATACCCCCCTGACGACCCGGATCCGCCGGTTCGCCGACGAAGTGGGACGCCGCTATGCCCGACCGGTGGAGTTGCTCGACGAGCACCTCACCTCGCGCGAAGCCGAGGACCGTCTCCGGCAGCGCCGCGCCGTCGGCCAGCGACAGCGCCGCGTGCGGCATGAGGACATCGACCCGGTGGCGGCCGCCGTGCTGCTCGAACAATGGCTGGCGCGTGCCGGCTGAGGGAGCCAGGATGCACTTCACCCAGTTCAACGACCGTGGCCACCTGCGCCATCTCGTCACCCTCGAGGGCTTGCCGGCCCCCTTGCTGACGGAACTGCTCGACCGCGCCGAGGAATTCCTGCATCCCCCGGGGGAATTGCCCCGACGCAGTGCTGGCCTGGCCGGCGTCACGGTGGCCAACCTGTTCACCGAACCGTCCACGCGAACCCGCGCCTCGTTCGAACTGGCCGGCAAGCGACTCGGCGCCGACGTCATCAACCTGGAAATCCAGCTGTCCTCGCGCGTGAAGGGCGAGACGATGCTGGACACCATCTACACCTTGCAGGCGATGGGGGTCGACCTCTTCGTCATCCGGGATGCGGAAGCGGGCGTCCACGAGTACGTCGCCGGCCACGTGCAGGACCACGTCAGCATCCTCTCGGCCGGCGAGGCTCATCTTTCGCATCCGACCCAGGGGCTGCTCGATGCGCTGGCCATCCGTCGGCATTGTGGCGGTTTCGCGGGACGGACCATCACCATCGTCGGCGACCTCCGCCATTCCCGCGTGGCACGCTCGGCCTATCATGCCTTGACGACGCTGGGGGTCGGCGAACTGCGCCTGTGCGGACCGGCGCAACTGATGCCACCGGCCGGAGAATTCCATCGGGCCCGTCGCTGCACATCGCTCGAAGAGGGCCTGGCGGGTGCCGATGCGGTGATGATGCTGCGCATCCAGCGGGAACGCATGGCCGAGGCGCTGATGCCCGAAGTGGCGGACTACCATGCGCATTGGGGACTGACGCCCGAGCGACTGGCGCTGGCGGGACGCGACTGCGTGGTCCTGCACCCCGGCCCGATGAATCGCGGCGTGGAGATCGACTCCAATGTCGCGGACGGCCCGCAGAGCGTCATCCAGCGACAGGTCACCTACGGCGTCGCCGTCCGCATGGCGGTGCTCGAACACATCATCCGGGGAAGACGCCAGCATGGCTGACGTGGACAGCACCCGTGCCCATCGCGGCACGATCCATCTGGAGGACGCCCGCGTCCTGGCCCACACCGCCTGGGAGGCCGACCAGTACATCCTCCGGTTGCATGCTCCGCAGTGTGCAGCCCGCGCCGTGCCCGGCAGCTTCGTCCACCTCACCTGCGACCCGACCTTGCCCATGCGCCGCCCGCTCTCGCTGATGCGTTTCGACGCGGCCGCCGGCTGGATCGACATCCTCTACAAGGTGCATGGCGAGGGAACGGCCCGGCTGTCACGGGCGGCAGTGGGTGATGTGCTCAGTTGTCTCGGGCCGATCGGGCAGGGCTTCCGACCGCAGGCAGCGCGTCCCCGCGCCCTGCTCATCGGCGGCGGCGTGGGCATTCCGCCGATGGTGAGCCTTGCCGAGGAACTGGTCACCCGGCAGCGCAGCGGCGAAGGCTGGAAGCCGTTGGTGCTGATGGGCTCGGAGATTCCCTTCCCTTTCCGTGCCCGACCCTCCACCCTGGTGGTTCCCGGCATTCCCGCCGGCGTGATTGCCGCCATGCCATTGCTCGATGAATGGGGCGTGCCCTCGCGTCTCGCGAGCCGCGCCGGCTTCGCCGGTTGTCACGACGGCTTTGTCACCGAACTGGCGGTCGCCTGGCTCGAGTCGCTCGACGCCGCGCAACTGGCCACCGTGGAAATCTTCTCCTGCGGCCCCACCCCGATGCTGCGCGCCGTGGCGGCCGTGGCGCACCGTTTCGGCCTGCCCTGCCAGGTATCCCTCGAGGAATTCATGGCCTGCGCCGTCGGTGGCTGCGCCGGCTGCACCGTGCGCGTGGAAACCCCGACCGGTCCGGCGATGAAACGCGTCTGTGTCGATGGTCCCGTGTTCGAGGCCGCCGCGGTGTTTCCACCGGCGGCCTGAGGCCCGCCGTCAGCCGAAGTTGATCCGCGTCTCGAGGTCGGCGCGGGAGTCGGCATGGAGGAGCGCTTCCTCCAGCGGCACGCGGCCGGAACGGACCAGTGCCATCAGGGCGGCGTCGAAGGACTGCATCCCCGTCTCGGTGGAACTGCGCAGCCCCTCCTTGATGCCGACCACGTCGCCCTTCTTCACCAACTCCTGGATGTGCGGCGTGTTGAGCAGCACCTCCACGGCAGCCACGCGGCGACCCTCGTGGTCGCGGACCAGCCGCTGCGCGAGGATGGCACGCAGGTACTGCGAAAGATCGAGGAACACCTGCGCGTGCTGGTCGCGCGGGAACAGGTTGACGATGCGCTCGACCGCCTCGGCGGTGTTGTTGGCGTGCAGCGTGCTGATGCAGAGATGACCGGTCCCGGCGAGGGCGATGGCGCTTTCCATCGTCTCGCGGTCACGGATCTCGCCGATGAGCACGACGTCGGGCGCGGCCCGCATCGCGCCGCGCAACGCCCGACCGAACGAGCGGGCATCGAGACCCACCTCCCGCTGGTTGACGATGCTCTTCTTGTTCGCATGCACGAACTCGATGGGATCCTCGATGGTGAGGATGTGGTCCGGCGCGGTCTCGTTGCGGTGATTGAGCATGGCCGCCAGCGTGGTGCTCTTGCCCGAGCCGGCCGCTCCCACCATCAGCACGAGCCCGCGACGGTGCATCACGAGGTCGGCGAGGACGGGGGGCAGACCCAGCTTCTCGAGACGCGGCACATCGGCGCTGATGTAGCGAAGCACGATGGCCGGGCAGCCGCGCTGGTGGAACAGCGCGACGCGGAATCGCCCGAGGCCGGGCTCCGAGATGGCGAAGTCGATCTCCAGCTCACGCTCGAAATAGGCCACCTGTTCCGGCGTCATGAGCCCGTAGGCGGCCTGCCGGACCATTTCGGGCGTCAGCACCTGGCGGTTCACCGGATACAGATGCCCCTCGATCTTCACTTTAACCGGCGCATAGGCCGTGAAAAACAGGTCGGAGGCCCGCTTCTCGACCATCAGCTCGAACAGCGGCCGGGTGTTGAGGCGCTGCGCCCCGGACTCGGGAACGAGATCAGACATCAAAGCACCCGTCCGGCGTCACTCTCCTCCGCGAGTCGCAGGCTGGCGGCCTGCTCATGGGCGAGATGGTCCTCGCGGCGGCTCTCCAGCTTGACGCGAAGGCGCAGTTCATTCTTGCTGTCGGCGTTGCGCAAGGCGTCCTCGTAGGAGATCTTGCCCTCCTCGTAGAGCGCGAACAGTGCCTGGTCGAAGGTCTGCATGCCGAGCCGCGTCGAGCGCGACATGACCTCCTTGATCTGCGCCACGTCGCCCTTGAAGATCAGATCGGAGATCAGCGGCGAATTGAGCATGATCTCCATGGCCGCGATGCGGCCGGCCACGCCCTCGCGCGGCACCAGGCGCTGGGAAATGAGCGCCCGGGTATTCAGTGAGAGGTCCATGAGCAACTGCTCCCGCCGCTCCTCGGGGAAGAAGTTGATGATGCGGTCGAGTGCCTGGTTGGAGCTGTTGGCATGCAGCGTGGCCAGCACCAGGTGTCCGGTCTCGGCGAACTGGATCGCGTACTCCATCGTCTCGCGGTCGCGGATCTCGCCGATCAGGATCACGTCGGGCGCCTGGCGCAGCGTGTTGCGCAGCGCCGCATGCCAGCTCTCCGTATCCACGCCCACTTCGCGATGGGTGATGACGCAGTTGCGATGGGGATGGACGTACTCGACCGGGTCCTCGATGGTGACGATGTGCCCGCGGGAATTGGCATTGCGGAAATCGAGCATGGCGGCGAGCGTGGTGCTCTTGCCGCTGCCGGTACCGCCGACGAGGATGCACAGGCCGCGCTTGGACATCACCACGTCCTTGAGGATGGGCGGCAACTGCAGCTCTTCCAGCGTGGGGATGCGGGCGTTGATGGTGCGGATCACGCAGCCGGTGAAGGTCTGCTGCACGAAGGCGCTGACGCGGAAGCGGCCGATGCCCTGTGGTGCAATCGCGAAGTTGCACTCCTTGGTGGCATCGAACTCCCGCGTCTGGCGGTCGTTCATGATGGCGCGGACCAGCGCGGCGCTCTGCTCGGCGGTCAGGGACTTCTCCGACTGCGGACGGATCTCGCCATCGACCTTGATGGCCGGCGGGAAGCCGCAGGTGATGAAGAGGTCGCTGCCCTTCAAGGTGACCATGCGGCGCAGGAGATCCTGCATCAGGCGGATGGACTGGTCGCGATCCACGGCGGGCGGCTCCTAGATGGCGTCCTTGTTCTGCGCCTTGTAGCGCGCCTCTTCCTTGCTGACCAGGCCGCGCTCCACCAGGCCCTGCAGGCATTGGTCCAGCGTCTGCATGCCATGCGCCTGCCCCGTCTGGATGCTGCTGTACATCTGCGCGATCTTGCCCTCGCGGATCAGGTTCCGGATGGCCGGGATGCCGATCATGATTTCGTGGGCGGCAATCCGGCCGCCGCCGACGCGCTTGAGCAGGGCTTGCGAGATGACGGCCCGCAGGCTCTCGGAGAGCATCGAGCGCACGATCTCCTTCTCCTGGGCCGGGAACACGTCGACGATGCGGTCGA
>JBJTPC010000416.1:0-3788 GCA_046074905.1 Gammaproteobacteria bacterium | reverse complement strand
CTGCTCCTCGCGACCGCCCGTCAGGAGGCTCGCGGTCGCGACATCGCATGGGAGCAGGTCGATGCCTTCCGACCCTATGGCGGCATCCGCGTCGAGGACAACGTGGTGGCCACGCACGACGGTCCGCTGAACATCACCCGCGAGGCTTTCAGCGCTGCTTGAGCAGATCGCGGATTTCCGCCAGCAACTGCTCCTCGCGTGAGGGTGCGGGGGCAGGCGGCGGCGCCGGATTCGCCGGCGGCGCCACGAGCCGATTGATCGCTCGCACCGCCACGAAGATCACCAGCGCAACCAGCAGGAAATCCACCACGGCCTGGATGAACACCCCGTACTTCAGCAGGACAGGAGTGCCGTCCGCGCTGGTTCCCAACGGCACGGCCAGGTCGCTGAAATCCTGGCCGCTGGTGACCTGGCCGAGCAACGGCATGACGATGGCGTCGACCAGGGCGCTGACGATGCGACCGAAGGCCGCGCCGATGACCACGCCGACGGCGAGGTCGATGACGTTGCCGCGCATGGCGAAAGACTTGAATTCGTCGATGAAGCGCATGAAACCTCCCTCAAGGCCGAGGAGTGGCCCGGCGGCCAGCATGTCGGAAGGTGCCACCGAAAAGCAAAGGGCCGGCTAAGCCGGCCCTTTGAATCGTCGGTTCGCAGTGGCCGCTCAGGCGGCCGCGACCTTGGCCTCCGGGGCCTCGACCGGCTTGCGGGCGCGCTTCTTCTTGGCAGGGGCCTGCTCGGCGACCGGGGCAGCCGGAGCCTCGGTCAGCTGCATCAGCGCCATCGGCGCGGAGTCACCGGGGCGGTCCTCGAGGCGCAGGATACGGGTGTAGCCACCCTGGCGCGCGGCAAAGCGGGGACCGAGGTCCTCGAAGAGCTTGGTCACGAGGGCAGCGTCACGCAGCTTGGCGAACGCGCGACGGCGGGCCGCCTCGTTGTCGGTCTTGCCGAGGGTGATGATCGGCTCGACGACGCGGCGGAGCTCCTTGGCCTTCGGCACCGTGGTGCGGATGGTCTCGTAGCGCAGCAGGGCGATGCACAGGTTGCGCATCAGGGCATGGCGGTGGGAGCTGTTCCGGGACAGCTGGCGACCGGAAAGTTGGTGGCGCATGGTGATCTGGTTCCGTATCTGTCACGTCGGTGGCGCCGCCCGCAGGCGAGGCCACCGTACTGGTTGCTCTGGCAGGGTGCTTACAGCACCTTGAAGTCGTCGTCCCGGCGCAGCTGTGCCGGGGGCCAACCCTCGAGGCGCATGCCGAGCGTCAGGCCACGGCTCTCCAGCACTTCCTTGATCTCGGTCAGGGACTTCTTGCCGAGGTTCGGGGTGCGGAGCAGTTCCACCTCGGTGCGCTGGACGAGGTCACCGATATAGTGGATGTTCTCGGCCTTGAGGCAGTTGGCGCTGCGCACGGTGAGTTCCAGCTCGTCCACGGGCCGCAGGAGGACCGGGTCGATGTGGGGAGCGCTGGCGGCCGCACCGCTGCCGTCACCGGCCGAGGCACCGCTGTCGAAGTCCGCGAACACGGCCAGCTGATCCTTGAGAATCGAACCCGCCCGACGGATGGCGTCTTCGGCGTCGATCGTCCCGTTGGTCTCGATGGTGACCACCAGGCTGTCGAGGTCCGTGCGCTGACCGACGCGGGTGGCCTCGACCGAGTAGGTGACGCGCCGCATCGGGCTGAACGACGCATCGAGTCGCAGGCTGCCGATGGGCCGCGTCTGCTCCTCGAACACCGGTGCCGTCGCCGGACGGTAACCACGACCACGCTCGACCTTCAGCGTCATGCTGAGCTCGGTGGGCTTGGTCAGGGTGGCGATCACCCAGTCCTTGTTGACGATCTCGACCGAGTGGTCGTGCTCGAAGTCGCCGGCCGTCACCGGACCCGGGCCCTTCTTGCGCAGGCGAATCTCGGCGCTGTCACGGTCGTGCAGCTTGAGGGCCACCTGCTTGAGGTTGAGCAGCACCTCGACCACGTCCTCATGGACGCCGTCGATCGAGGTGTACTCATGGAGCACGCCGTCGATATGGGCCTCGGTGATGGCGGCACCAGGCATCGACGACAGCAGCACGCGCCGCAGCGCCGCACCGAGCGTATGGCCGAAGCCGCGCTCGAGAGGGCCAATGGTCGCCTTGGCCTCGTTCGGCCCCGTGAGTTCCAGCTTCAGGCCGGCCCTCTGGAATTCGCTGACGGATCCTTGCATGGGTCTGTCCCTTCTCTTGTCGTCGTCGTACGTGAAACCGGTTCCGCGATCGCCGTCCCGATTACTTCGAGTACAGCTCGACGACCAGGTTCTCGTTGATGTCCGGCAGGATTTCGCCACGCTCCGGGACGCTCTTCAGCAGGCCGGAAAGCTTCTTTTCGTCGACTTCCACCCAGTCGGGGCGGCCGTTCTGGGCCGACACCTGCAGGGCGCTCTGGATGCGCACCTGGTTCTTCGACTTCTCGCGGATCTCGACGGTGTCACCGGCGCTGCACTGGTAGCTCGGCACGTTGACCGGCTTGCCGTTCACCAGCACGCCCTTGTGGCTCACCAGCTGACGGGCCTCGGCGCGCGTGGCGGCGAATCCCATGCGGTAGACGACGTTGTCGAGGCGGCGCTCGAGGAACTGCAGCAGGTTCTCACCCGTCGCACCCGGGCGACCCGCGGCCTTGTGGTAGTAGTTGCGGAACTGCGTCTCGAGCACGCCGTACATGCGGCGCAACTTCTGCTTCTCGCGAAGCTGCAGGCCGTAGTCCGAGGTGCGCTGGCGGCGCTCGCCCTTGATGCCGCCCGGCGGCACTTCGAGCTTGCACTTGGACTCGAGCGACTTGACGCCGCTCTTGAGGAAAAGATCGGTGCCCTCGCGGCGCGAGAGCTTGCACTTGGGGCCGAGGTAACGAGCCATCGTGATGTTCCTTAGACGCGGCGCTTCTTGGGCGGCCGGCAGCCATTGTGCGGGATGGGGGTGACGTCGCTGATCGACGTGACCTTGAGGCCGGCGGCATTGAGCGCACGCACGGCGGACTCGCGACCGGGGCCGGGGCCCTTCACGCGGACCTCGACCGTCCGCAGGCCGTATTCCTGGGAGGCAACACCCGCCTTTTCGGCAGCGACCTGCGCCGCGAACGGTGTGCTCTTGCGGGACCCGCGGAAGCCGCAGCCGCCCGAGGTCGCCCACGCGAGCGTATTGCCCTGGCGGTCCGTGATGGTGATGACGGTGTTGTTGAACGACGCATGCACGTGGGCAATGCCGTCCGACACCTGCCGGCGAACCTTCTTGCGCTGGGGCTTGTTGCCCTGCTTCTGCTCAGCCATTTGCCTGACCCTTTCCTGATGCCAACTGCCGGCTTACTTGCCGGGCTGGCTGTTGAGCTTGACCGCCTGCTTGCGCGGACCCTTGCGCGAACGCGCATTGGTGCGCGTACGCTGGCCACGGAGCGGCAGGCCACGGCGATGCCGCATCCCGCGGTAGCAGCCGAGGTCCATGAGGCGCTTGATGTTCATGGACACCTCGCGACGCAAGTCGCCCTCGACGGTGAGCTTGGCCACCTGCGCGCGGAGCGCGCCGACTTCGGCCTCGGTGAGGTCCTTGGTCTTGGTGGTCGGCGCCACGCCGGCCGAGGTGCAGATCTGCTGCGCGGTCGGTCGGCCGATGCCGTAGACGTGCGTCAGCCCGATCACGATGTGCTTGTTCATCGGGATGTTGATCCCGGCGATGCGTGCCATGTCTGCTCCGGATGCCTGATGCCGCGGGAAAAGCGCGGCAGTATACTAGAAAATGCCTAACACTTCAATGCTTTAGCTGC
>JBJTPC010000415.1:0-4892 GCA_046074905.1 Gammaproteobacteria bacterium | reverse complement strand
TGCGCCGTGCCGGTCGCCAGTCGCAGGCGGTCCCCGAGGACAGCGGCGAGGCCGGTCGCATTCCCGAACTGCTCGGTGCCGCACCGGCGATGCAGGAGGTATTCCGCGCGATCGGTCGCCTGTCGCGCAGCAGCATGACGGTGCTGATCACCGGCGAGTCCGGCACCGGCAAGGAGCTGGTCGCGCGTGCCTTGCACCGCCACAGCCCCCGGGCCGCCAAGCCCTTCATCGCCCTGAACACCTCGGCGTTCACCGCGGAGTTGCTCGAGAGCGAATTGTTCGGTCACGAACGGGGCGCCTTCACCGGTGCCGACAGTCTCCGCCGGGGCCGGTTCGAGCAGGCGGATGGCGGGACATTGTTCCTCGACGAGATCGGCGACATGTCGACGCCGTTGCAGACGCGACTGCTGCGCGTACTCGCCGAGGGCGAGTTCTATCGCGTCGGCGGCAACACGCCCATCAAGGTGGATGTGCGCGTGATTGCCGCCACCCACCAGGACCTGGCGGCGCGGGTGGCGCAGAACCATTTCCGCGAAGACCTCCTGCATCGGCTCAACGTCATCCGCATCGAGTTGCCGCCGTTGCGCGCGCGCCGCGAGGATATCGCCGAACTGGTGCGGCATTACCTCGGGGTGGCCGCCCGTGAACTGGGCGTGGAGCCGAAGGTGCTGTCGGCGGACGCGGAAAACGCGCTCCGTGCCTTCGACTGGCCGGGCAACGTCCGGCAGCTGGTGAATGCCTGCCGCCGGCTGACGGTCAGCGCACCCGGGCGCGAGATCGCGGTGGCCGACATTCCCGCGGAGCTCGGTGGCCAGTCATTGCCGCGGGGTGGCGAGGAATGGATCCGGTCACTGGAGGCCTGGGCGCAGCAGGCGGCATCGCTCGCGTTGGCGGGGAGGCACGTGCCGTTGCTGGATGTTGCCGTGCCCGAGTTCGAGCGGGCGATGATTCGCGTGGCCCTGCAGCGCTGCGAGGGACGGCGTCAGGATGCGGCGAAACTGCTGGGGTGGGGCCGCAATACCCTCACCCGCAAGTTGAAGGAACTCGATCTCGACTGAGTCTGCCCCGGGTCACGAGGAGCCGGGTTCCGCGGTGGCCGGGCGCGTCGTGTCGGCCGGTGTCTGCCGCGCGGCACGCCGGGCCAGCGCCATGGGGCGTACCCGCTCCAGGGCCTTCTGCAATTGATCGAGGGTGAACGGCTTGCTCACGAAGTCCGTCATGCCCGCTTCGAGACATTTTTCCCGGTCCCCCTGCAGCGCATTGGCAGTCAGTGCAATCACCGGGACCGGCGTGCTGCCCGCGCGGAGCTCCGCGGTGCGGATGCGGCGGGTCGCCTCGTAGCCATCCATACCGGGCATCTGGCAGTCCATGAGGACCAGGTCGTGGACATCCCGTTCCACCTGCTCCACGGCCGCGATGCCGTTATCGACGGCCTCCGCCTGGATGCCCAGCACCTCCAGCATTCCCAATGCCACCTCCTGGTTGACCAGGCTGTCTTCGACCAGCAGCACGCTGAGCGCATCATCGGCCGCTGCGGGCAGGGCAGGCAGGGCCTGCGTCGCCTCCGGCGAACCGGACTGATCGAGTGCCCGTCGCAGGGCGGCGTGCAGTCGGCTGCGGCGCAGGGGCTTGGTGAGGCACTCGGCGATTTCGCCGCCATGCTCGGGCCCGCGGCTCTCGGTGCCGCCGAGCGGTGAGAGCAGGATGACGGGCACGTGCCGCGCCTGCGGATGCGTCTGCAGGCGCCGTGTCGCTTCCACGCCCTCCATGTCCGGCAAGTGCTGGTCGACGACGTACAAGTCGAAGGTCTCGCCGGTGTGGAGGGCGTCGGCCGTCGTGGCCAACGCCGCCGCTCCGGTGGCTGCCGGGGTCACCGTCATGCCCCAATGCTCGAGGAGTCGGGACAGCGCTTGCCGGCTGCTGGCATTGTCATCCACCACCAGTACCCGTCGTCTCGCCAGGACTGCGTCGTCACCGGTCGGCGCCTCGCCGGACGGCGGCTGCAAGGCCGCATCGAAGGCGAGCTCGACGCGGAAGGTCGAGCCTTCGCCGAACACGCTGTCGACGGTGATGTGGCCACCCATCAGGCGCACCAGCTGGCGGGTGATGGCGAGGCCTAGCCCGGTACCGCTGTGGACGCGGGTGGAAAAGCTGTCCAGTTGCGTGAAGGCCTCGAACACGCGCGGCACCTGGTCGGCCCGGATACCCGGACCGGTGTCACGCACCTCGAAGACCACCCGGGTGAAAGGTGGGGTAGCGGCGGCGTCCGCCGCCGCCAGGGCGCGAACCCCGATCACCACCTCGCCGCGGGCGGTAAACTTGACGGCATTGCCCGCCAGGTTCAGCAACACCTGGCGCACGCGTCCCCCATCGCCGCGCACCCAGCAGGGCAGGTCCGGATCGACCTGGCAGACCAGTTCGACGCCCTTGGCCTCGGCACGGGATGCCAGCAGTTCAGCCACCTCCTCGACCACGTCCGTGAGACAGAAATCGACCGGCGTGATGTCCAGATGACCGGCCTCGATCTTCGAGAAGTCGAGGATGTCGTTGATGATCTCGAGCAGGGACTCGCCGCTGCCGCGGATGGTGGCGAGCAAGCGCCGCTGGCGCGGTTCGAGCGATGTGCCCTCGAGCAGTTCCGCCATGCCGAGCACGCCATTCATCGGCGTGCGGATCTCGTGGCTCATGCGGGCGAGGAAATCGCTTTTCGCCCGGCTCGCGTCCTCGGCATCGGCGAGGGCCTGGGCGAGGTAGGAGGTCCGTTCCGCCACCTGCTCCTCGAGCCAGCGACGCTGGCTGGCAAGGCGGTCATCCCGCGAGGCGATGGCCTCGAGCATGCCGTTGAACCGCCGGTAGACGGCGACGATCTCCGGACCGCCATCCTCGGGCAGCCGCAGATCGCGGTGTTCGCCGCGCTCCACCCGGTCCATGGCGCTGACCAACTGGTCCAGCGGGTCGACAACCACCCGGCGCAGCCGCGAGGCGACCAGCCACGCGGCGGCGGCGGCCAGGACGAGCGCGGCAAGCGTGCCGAGAGCCAGCAGGTGGGCGAGGTCGTGCGCTTCCGCCGTCGCTACCACCACCCGTAGCTCGCCCAGCGGGCGGCCCTGCAGGGCCACCGGGGTACGCATGTCCAGGTGGTCGCCATCCCACTGCCAGCGGATGCCGCTGGCCGCAGAGCCCTGGGCGCCTTGCAGCGCCTCGTCCAACTCGTTCGGGGTGGCACGGGTGCCGGCGGCGGTGATGACCGAATCGCTGGCGGCGTAACGGGCGAGCGGATGGCCGGCTGCATCGCGGAGCTCGGCATACAGCACCACCGGATCGGTCGCGAGCGCAGTCAGCAGTTCGCGTGCGGCGTGCGGATCGGCGTACTCGAGCGGGCCGATGGCATTCGCGGCCGCCACCCGCGTGATGGCCTGCGCCCGGCGGAGCAGGTCTTCCCGGGAGAGTTCATGCTCGCGCCAACCCAGCAGGGCCGTGGCGACGAGCAGCGCCGCGCCGCAGCCCAGGCCGACCACGAGGCGCACCCGGGCGATGAGCGACATGCCGTCGATCTTCCCGCCCATGTGGACCTTGCACTCCGCAGCCTGAACGCCCGCCTATAATCGCACGATGGACCGATGGCTGGATATGCTGGGTGCGGTGGACGGCCGGCTGTGGTGGGGTAACACACCGCAACAATGGACGATCGCCATTGTCGCTGCCACCACGGTGCTGCTGGCTTGGTTCCTGCTGCGCGCGCACGTCGCGCGCCGGGCTCGCCAGCTGGCCGCCAGCAGCGCCCCCAGCGGCATCCGCCTGGTGTCGACGCTGGTCGCCCAGGTGAAGGTGTTCCCGCTGCTCGCGTTGTCGCTGGCGCTGGCGAGCAAATCGCTGGTGTTTCCGCCGCCGGTCGAGACACTGGCCACCGACGTCATCGTCATCCTGCTCGCCCTGCAGTGCGGGGTCTGGGCTACCACTGCCTTGCGTTTCTGGTTGCGCGAGCAGCACGCGGGCGTGGCCGGCGCCGAAGCACGCCCCGAGACGCCCACGCTGACCATCGTCGATTTCGTCGCGCGCGTGCTGATCTGGACACTGGTCGGCCTGGTGGCGCTCGACAATCTCGGCGTCAACATCACCGCACTGCTGACCGGCCTCGGTATCGGCGGCATCGCCGTGGCCCTCGCCGTGCAGAATGTGCTCGGCGACCTGTTTGCCAGCCTGTCGATCGCCCTCGACAAGCCCTTCCTGCCCGGTGACACCATCGAGGTCGACACCGTGTCCGGCGTGGTGGAGCACGTCGGCATCAAGAGCACCCGCATCCGCAGCGGCAGCGGCGAACTGGTCATCGTCGCCAATGCGGACCTCCTCAGGAGCCGCGTGCGCAACTATGGCCGTGCCCTCGAGCGCCGCAAGCTGTTCCCCTTGTGCGTCTCCTACGGCGTTCCCGTCGAGCGGATGCGGGACGTACCGGCCATGGTCGAGGCGGTGGTGCGGTCTCGGCCCGGGGTGCGCTTCGAGCGTTGCCATCTGCGGCTGCTGGGCGAGAACGGTGCGGTGTTCGAGGTCGCTTTCCACAGCGAATCGCCGGACTTCGAGGCGCTGGCGCTGGCCGAGCACGAAGTGAACCTGGGCCTGCTCGAGGTATTCGCACGCGAGGGCATCACGCTCGCCTACCCGACCCGCACCGTGATGATGGCGCGCAGCGGCTACGGGGTGTCCGGTAGCGGCAGTGGCGCCTAGAGCTGCAGCGCGCCCGTCAATGCCGCCACGCTCGCGAAGCCGTGCTCGCGCAGGTACGCATCGACGCCGGCATTGATGCGGCGGCAGCTGAAGGGATCGTAGAACAGCGAGGTGCCGACACCGACCGCGGTGGCGCCTGCGAGCAGGAATTCCACGGCGTCGGTCGCGTT
>JBJTPC010000414.1:0-6097 GCA_046074905.1 Gammaproteobacteria bacterium | reverse complement strand
GCCATGGCCATGAGCGGCATGTATTGCCACCAGACGTTGCCCGTGAGCCCGAGGCAGACGAGCGCCGAGAGATTTGTGGACGTGTTGAGGATCTTGGCGAAGGCCACGGCGTGGAGAAAGTCGTAGCCGAGCACGCGGATGAACAGAAAGATGAAGAAGCTTCCGGTGCCGGGGCCGAAGAAGCCGTCGTACAGGCCAATCAGCCCGACGGCGGCGAACATGAGGCTCCGGCGGCGACCGGTCAGTGCCTGCGGCCGATGCGTTTGCCCGAAGTCACGCCGCAGCAGGGTATAGGCGAAGACCGCCGTCAGCAGTACCGGTACCAGCGGCCGGAACACTGCCGGCGATACATGACTGGCGATGGCAGCACCGCCCGTCGAGGCTACCGCCGCGACCGCACACCCCGGCAGCACCACGCGCCATGGCACCTGCACCGAGCGCGTGTAACGCCACAGGGAACTGCAGGTGCCGAAGATACCGGCGAACTTGCTGGTGCCAAGGAGGGTGGCGGGTGGCAAATGCGGCTGTGTGGCGAGCAATGTCGGCAACTGGACCAGTCCGCCGCCGCCCACCATGGCATCCATCAGGCCGGCAGCGAAAGCGCCCGCCAGCACCAGCAGCCAATCGCTCATCCGCCGGCGGGACCGCGGAGCCAGTGCTCGATCAGGCGGAACGACACGGAGGTCGGCGGCGGCAGGCCGACCGCACCTCCGGCCACCTCGTCGCGGGTGAACCAGCGCGCATCCTCGAGTTCCGCATCATTCAGCTGGACGTCGGTGCCCAGGGCACGGGCGGTGAATCCCAGCATCAGTGACGACGGAAACGGCCAGGGCTGCGAGGAGTGGTAGCGGATGTCCGTCACCATCACGCCGGCCTCCTCGTGCATTTCGCGGATCACCGCGTCCTCCAGGCTTTCCCCGGGCTCGACGAAGCCGGCGAGGGTGCTGTAGCGCCCCGGGGGCCAACTGGCCTGTCGACCGAGCAGCGCCCGTTCACCGTCCGAGACCAGCACGATGATTGCCGGGTCGATGCGCGGAAAGCTCTCGTGGCCGCATCCCGGAGCGCGACAAGCCATCACGTGACCGGCATCGCGGGGCCGCATCGGCTGTCCGCAGGCACCGCAGTAGCGATGCTTCGCGCGCCAGTAGACCAGGGCGCGCGCGTAGGCGAGCAGGCCGGCTTCCTCCTGGGGCAGCAGGGAACCGACGGCGCGGAGGTCCTGGAATTCCGCGGCTTCCTCGAGGGTGGGGCCATGCGCCGCGGTGTGACGATCCAGCGTCGGTTCATCGAGCCCAACCGCGAAGGTGGCCCGCCCGCGGAACTCTCCGAGGTAGATCAGGGCCTCGTCCTCGAGGTAGGCACGGATCGCGTGGGTTCCGGACAACAGCACCGCCTGCGGTTCCGGCAGCGCCCGCACCAGGCTGCGATGACGCCATACCGGGACCAGTTGCGCGGCCGGGTCGCCGAGGGCGGCGGCCACCGCCCCGGCATCCTTCCGGGCCTGCGTGCGGCGATCGACGTAGGGGCCTGCAAAGACGTTGGGGCGGGCGGCTGGCATCCGCGGAGTGTACGCCACCCCTCAATGCGCACGCGTACCGCGGCCCGGCGAGCACCACCCGCAACTGGCCGTCGCCGGCTTCAGTCGGTCGACCAGGCCCAGCGTGTCGCAGCGCGGGCACTGCGCGAATTGCAGTCCCTGCTGGCGGCGCAAGGTCTGCAACAGGCACCAGGCATGGTCGAAGGAGATGCAGGCCGTGGCGTGTTCCTGCCGGTAGGTTTCGTAGGCGCGGCAGAACATCTCGCCGGCCACCAGCGTCGGGGCGGTGGCATCGCGCGCCGGGTCGAGCAACCCGCACAGGCCGAACAGTCCGCCGAGGACCGCGGCCTGGCGACGTACCTCCGCGTTTCTCAGGAACCATTGGGGTTGGCTCGGGGCCTTGCCGCGATGGCGCAACAGCCGGACCGCGGATTCCTGCAGCAGGTAGGCGCGGTAGAGCTTGCGGATCCGGTCACCGCTGAGTCCGGTGATGTGCTGGATGGTGCAGGTGCGGGCTTCGTGACGCAGCAGGCGCAGGGCGAGGTCAAGTTTCAGGCGGTCACGGCTGTAGCGGTCGTCGGTGATGCGCATCGGGGTGCCTCCGGGGGGGTGAAGGGTTCGGGGGTGGCTTTCCTGACAAGATTTGGTTTTAATACACCACCAAGATAGACGGAAATGGCAGGGCGCGTAAAGCGGCCTGCCGCCTTCGCAGCACCGCCGCGAGTCGTCCGGCGGTCCGGAAACCAGGAGGGGAGTCATGGCAATCGGGTCGGGTGCGCAGGAAATGGAACAGATCGGGACGTCGCCGGAGGCCAAGCGTCCCTGGCGCCCACTCGCCTTGGGCCCGTCGATGGCCGAGCCGGCCCTCACCGAGGCGAACCTGGGGTTTCTCGAGCGGGCGGCGCTGGCGGCGGGGGCCCAGCCCCGGTCGGGGGTCGCCTCAGCGAGTTGCTTCGGCCTGTCGGCCGAGCATGCATCCCGCCTGCTGCGCCTGCTGCCGGCGGAACGGGCCCGCCTCGCCACCGCCCCCTTCGCCCTGTGGGACTTGCGTTTCGGGGACAGCCATTACTGGGCCGGGGTGCTGGAGGCGCGGGCGGCTCCCCCGCCTTCCCTCCCGTCGGCCAGTCGCTGGGTGCGGGGTGCCACCGTCCTCGCGTGGCACCTCGCCCAACGCGGTGGCTTGATCGCGGCGCTGAGTGTCGGCATGACGCCCGGTGTGCAGGCGTTGTGGTCGGCGATGCCCCTCGGCGCCCTGGAAGCGGTTGCGGCGGCCGGCGAGGACGTCCTGTCGGCCCGCTGGGCCGGGCATCCACGCTTCTGGGACCGAATGCTGCAGGCCATCGAGCGCGATGACGAGTCGGCACTGGTCGCTGTCCGGCATCTGGGGTGGCAGTTGCTGGCCACCGACGGATTGCGGCCGACACTGGCCCGCCGGCGCCTGAACCGCGGTTAGGGCACCGGTTCCCACGCGGGTGCGGCGTGGGCTAACCTTCCGCTCCTGTCCCGAATGTTGCGGAATTCCATGCTCGCTCTTTCCCTGCGCGGTCTGGCCAAGACCTACAAGAACGGTACCCAGGCCCTCAAAGGCATTGACCTCGACGTGGGTGAAGGGGATTTCTTCGCCCTCCTCGGTCCCAACGGTGCCGGCAAGACCACCACCATCGGCATCGTCACCTCGCTGGTCACCAAGTCGGCCGGCAGCGTGCGGGTGTTCGGGATCGATGCGGACGGCGATCTGGAAGCGGCCAAGGCCTGCATTGGCCTGGTGCCGCAGGAACTCAACTTCAACATGTTCGAGTCGCCGGAGACGATCGTCACCAACCAGGCGGGGTTCTACGGGCTGCCACGGCGCCTCGCGCGCGAGCGCGCCGAGAAGTACCTGCGCCAGCTGCAGTTGTGGGACAAGCGCAAGGTGATGGCGCGCAGCCTGTCGGGCGGCATGAAGCGACGCCTGATGATCGCCCGGGCGTTGGTGCACGAACCCCGGTTGCTGATCCTCGACGAGCCCACGGCGGGCGTGGACATCGAGATCCGCCGCTCGATGTGGGAGTTCCTGCGCGGTATCAACGAGGCAGGCACAACCATCATCCTCACCACGCACTACCTCGAGGAAGCGGAGAACCTCTGCCGCAACATCGCCATCATCGACAAGGGCCGCATCGCCATGCACGACACGATGGCGAACGTGCTCCGGCGCCTGCAGTCCGAAACCTTCGTCCTCAACCTGCGTGATGCGCTGGCCGGTCCCCCGCCGGCGCTGCCTGCGGCCGGTGTCAGCGTGATCGACGGCATGACCCTGGAGGTCGAGCTGACCCGCGACCAGGACCTGAATGGCGTGTTCACCGCGCTCTCCGCCGCCGGTATCCACGTGATCTCGATGCGCAACAAGGTCAACCGGCTCGAGGAGATGTTCATGCGCCTGGTCAGCGACGAGTCGGCGAAGGGAGCGACGCCATGAGTGGTGCCTCGAGGATGACGGTCCGGCTGACCGGCCTGCTGACGATGCTCACGCGGGAGTACGGGCGCATCATTCGCATCTGGGGGCAGACGCTCGTCCCACCTGCCATCACGTCCTCGCTGTACTTCGTGATCTTCGGTGGCCTGATCGGCGAGCGGGTGGGGGCGTTCCACGGCATTCCCTACATGCAGTTCATCGCCCCGGGCCTGATCATGCAGGCGGTCATCACCACGTCGTACGGCAACGTGGTGTCGAGCTTCTTCGGCGCCAAGTTCGGCAAGCACATCGAGGAAGTGCTGGTGGCGCCGTTGCCGCCGACGGTGATCCTGCTCGGTTACCTCGGGGGTGGCCTGCTGCGCGGTTTCCTGGTGGGGGGCATCGTCACCGTGGTGACCCTGCTCTTCACGCACCTGCAGGTGGCCCATCCGTGGCTGGTGCTGGCGTCCGTGGTCCTGACCTCGCTGACCTTCGCGCTCGGCGGCTTCATCAACGCCGTGTTTGCCAAGACGTTCGACCAGATCAACTGGTTCCCGACCTTCGTGCTCACGCCGCTCACCTACTTCGGCGGCGTCTTCTACAGCATCGAGGTGCTGCCGGACTGGGCGCAGTCACTGTCGCGCCTCAATCCGGTGCTGTACATGGTGAACACCTTCCGCTACGGCTTCTACGGCCACTCGGATGTCAGCGTGGTCGGGGCGTTCGCCTTGATGATCGGCGTGGTCGGGGCGATGTACCTGGTGGCGCATGCGCTGCTGGTACGCGGCACCGGGATCCGCGACTGAAATGGCGCGCCGCGGGGCCGTCGCGGTCAGCGACGGCTCCAGGCGCCACCGCGCCGGATCCACCAGCCCGGCGCGGCTTTGGCTGCCCAGCGGTCCGCGAAAGTCGCACGGATGTCGGCAAGCCACTCGGGGTGGCCGTTGGCGCGGGCGATCTCCGCATAGAGCAGCTCGCGATCGCCGTTCTCGTCATCGACCAGTCGGCGGACCGCATTTCGCTCCGGCAGGGGCACCAGGGCCAGGTCGCGCACCGCCACCAGCCCGTCCTCGGTCAGTCCCACGGCCCCTGAAACGTAGTAGCGCTCCAGCAGCGGATGACGGGCCTCCATCGAGGCGGTCAGGGCGCGCACCGCCGGCGTCGAGACGTTGAGGTCGGCGCCGGCCTGCGCATGCGCGGCGGGGACGATGAACTCCAGCGCCACACCCCACCAGGCAATCGCGCGCGAGGCATTGCTGCCGGCGATCGACGGTGGAGGCGTGCCGGTGGCCGGTGTCGACGCGCCGGGCGCTGCGTCATCCTTGCCGTAGACCTGGTCGATGATCCGGTCGGCTGCCTGCTCGATTTCCGCGCTGGGGAAGTTGATCGTGATGTTGATGCAACCGGCGAGGCCGGTCAGCAGGGTCAGCAGGGGGAGGAAAGCGAGGCGTTTCATGATTTGCGTGCTCCGGCACCGAAGGCGGTGCGTGACCATTGGAACCGGCCGGGGCTGAACCCGGCCTGAACGGATGATGCCCGGTTTCGGGGCGGCGGCGACAACGGCACTTTCATCGAACTTCCAGCGGCGCACCGTCGCCGAGACGTTCGAGTTGCCGCAGCAACTTGCTCCAGCCCACCCGGCCCTGCGAGCCGATCAGGTTGATGCGCGGAAATCCCGCTCCCTGGATCAGGTAGTAACCGCCAGGGGCAGGAGCGACGCCGCCCATCCGGCAGACATCCCGTTCGAGCCGGCAGGCGATGCCCAGCCGGCGATAGCCGAAATCCTTGAAGAAGCGCAGGAAGCCGCTCGACAGCGCGGAGGTGACGCCGCTGCCGCCACCGAGATTCGACAGGTTCTGCACGGCGCGCGGCGTGATGCGACGCAGGCCGCGGTAGTCATCGGGAGTGGCCAGCCAGGCATCGAACGCCACCGGGCGCCAGTCGAACAACTGCAGGTCCTTCACTTCGCCGGAGAGCCGGCCGCTGATGTACCCGAACTCGAATACACCGGTCAGCAGCGCCAGGTCGAGGTCCGTCAGGCGGATATCCGCCTGCAGCTGCGGAAACCTCCCGAGAGGCTCCTGCAGGGTGAGATTTCCGAGCGTCACCCGGCCGCCGAACACTTC
>JBJTPC010000413.1:0-6449 GCA_046074905.1 Gammaproteobacteria bacterium | reverse complement strand
GCACCCCGGCGGCCGCCTCGGCGCGGATCCATGCCAGCTTGGTGGCCGTCGGCAGGATCGGCGCGATGCTCTGCAGGCCATCGCGAGGACCGACCTCGCTGACGAGGATATCGATGGCACTGCCCGTCGCGGTGGCGGGCCTGGCGGTCGTCGCGATGTCAGCCGGCGTCGGGCCCGTCATGCGCCGGGCTCCGCATACACCCAGGGCCGCAACTGCCGATCGCGTTCACGCCAGGCCTCGAGCGCCGGACGATGCGCGAGAGTCTCGGCCACTTCATCGAGGCCCTGCAGCAAACGCTCGCGGACCGATTCGACCATCGTGAACGTCCATGCCTGACCGTCCGGCGTGCGCACTTCGCAACGTTCCAGATCGACCGTCAATCGCCGGTGCTGCGGATCGACCGCCACCTGCGCCGCCAACTGCTCGATCACCGGCGCCGGCAACTCCACGGCCAGCACCCCGTTGCGGGCGCAGTTGCCCTGGAAGATGGCCCCGAACGACGGCGCGAGGATGGCGCGGATGCCGTAGTCGGCGATGGCCCACACCGCATGCTCGCGCGAGGAGCCGCAGCCGAAATTGGCCCCCGCCAGCAGGATGCTGGTCCCCGCCTGAGCGGGCTGGTTCAGCACGAAACCGGCGTCGGGACCGAGCCGCTGCATCCCGTCGTAGTGGTAGCGCCAGCCGGCGAACAGTGCCTGGCCCAGCCCCCGTCGACTGACGGAGCGCATCTCCCGCGAAGGGATGATGGCGTCGGTATCGACATTGGCGCGGGGCAGGTAGGCGGCGATGCCGGTGTGTACCCGGAAAGGCTGCAGGCCGCTCATGCCAGGCTCCGCAGGTCCGCGATGGCACCGGCGACGGCACTGGCGGCCACGGTGGCCGGACTGGCGACATGGGTGCGCACGCGCGGCCCCTGACGCCCTTCGAAGTTGCGGTTGGTGCTGGAGATGACCCGTGCGCCCGCCGGGAAAGCCTCGCCGCCGGCGAAGAAGCACAGCGAGCACCCCGGTTCCCGCCATTGGAAACCGGCCGCGCGGAACACCTGGTCCAGACCTTCCGCCTCGGCCGCCCGCTTCACCGTCCGCGACGCCGGCACGCACAGTGCGCGGACGTGGTCCGCGACCCGCCGCCCGGCCAGAACCGCCGCAGCGGCACGCAGGTCCTCGAGGCGGCCGTTGGTGCAGGAGCCGATGAAGGCGGCATCGACCCGCTCGCCGAGCAAGCGGCTGCCGGCCGTGAGGCCCATGTAGTCCAGCGCCGCCGCCGCACGCTCGCGTCCTGCCACCGGCCACTCCGCCAGGTCGGGAATGCGGGCATCGACGGGCATGCCATGCTCGAGCGCCGTGCCCCAGCTGACCATCGGGACCACGTCCCGCGCATCGACTTCCAGTTCCTCGTCGAACACTGCCCCCGCATCGGTGACCAGTGCCAGCCACTGGCCGGCCGCCTGCGCAAACGCCGCCCCGGCAGGCGCCCGCTCGCGTCCGCGCAGGTAGTCGAGGGTGCGTTCGTCCGGGGCGATCACGCCGCAGAAGGCGGAGAACTCCACTGCCATGTTGCACAGCGTGAAGCGCTGCTCCATCGGCAAGGCGCGGATGGCCGGCCCGGCAAACTCGATGGCGCGGCGCTGACCACCCGCGCTGCCGAAGCGCGCGATCAAGTGCAGGGCGAGATCCTTGGCCGTGATCCCCGGACCCAATTCGCCGGTCACGGTCACGCGCAGTTGCTGCGGCTTCACGAGGCGCAGCATCTCCGTGGCCAATACCTGCTCGCAGTCGGAGGTACCGATACCGAAGGCCAGCGCGCCGAGGGCGCCCAGCGTGCAGGCATGACTGTCCGGACAGACGTAGGTGCAGCCGGGGAGCACGAAGCCCAGATCGGCGGCGACCACATGACTGATGCCCTGCAGGGGATCGTCCAGATCGAACAGGCGGATACCGGCCTGCGCCGCGGACTGACGCATCGCACGGATGAATTCGCCGCCGCCGCGCAGGGTGGTGTCATCCGAGCGCCCGGTAGTGGTATCGACCACGTGGTCCATCGTGGCCATCACCCGTCCCTTGCCGGGAACGAGCCGATTGGCCTCCAGCACGCTGGTCAGGGCAATGCTGCCGGTGCGCTCGTGCAGGAAGGTGCGGTCGATGGCCAACAGCACGGAGCCATCCGGGAATGCCCGGACGGCATGGGAATCCCAGAGCTTGTCGAACAGCGTGGCGGGCATGGGGACCGGGGCGAGGACCGCTTCTCAGTTGTATTAAAAATATAACATGCGGTGTATCCGCGCGAAACCACGCCGCGGGCGGCCGCGGACGTGCGGCGGCGGCCGACGCGGTCGGCAGGACAAGGCGGGAAAGTCAGGTGCTGCGGCGTTGCGCGAGTCGCACGAGATGCTCGACGGCCAGCACGTAACCGTGGGTGCCAAGACCCGAGATGATGCCGCTGCAGACCTGCGTCATGATCGAGCGCGAGCGCCATTCCGCCTCGCGGCGGTGGATGTTGCTGATGTGCACCTCGACCACCGGGCAGTCGACCATCTTGATGGCGTCGAGCACACCGTAGGCGGCATAGGTGAAGGCAGCGGGATTGATGACGATGCCGACGGCACCGACCCGCGCCTCCTGCAGCCAGTCGACCATCTGATGCTCGGCGTTCGTCTGGCGCAGCAGCAATCCGTAGCCGGCTGCCTCGGCCACTGCACGGCAGGCCGCCTCGACGTCGGCGAGCGTCTCGCGTCCGTAGATTTCCGGCTCGCGGACCCCCAGCAGGTTGAGGTTTGGACCGTTCAGGACATGGATGATGCCGGACATGGTTTCCCCGGAGTATTTCGTGTGGCCGCCGCGGGGCGACAGCGGAATCAGTGCCGCAGCACCCAGAGAATGAACCAGAGGGCAGCACCCGCCAGCACCAGCAGGCCCGGCCCACTTTCCTTCAGACTGCGCCAGGACATCGCAACCCCCTTGGATTCTCGCGCATGGCCATCGGGCGTTCACCTGCCCTGGCCACCCGTCGAGCATAACTTACCGGCCCCGGAAACCGAATCCGTCGAGGCCGCGCGCGGCGAATGTCGGCAGGCGACAGTCCTGCTACGCTCTGCCACCCGTCCCCGGAGACTCCAGCCATGGCGTTCACCCCGACCCGGATTCCCTCAGTCCCGGCCCGCCTGCGCACCGCACTGCTCGCCCTGACCGCGCTGGTGCCCCTCGCCGGCCTGCTCGCGCCGCCGGCCGTGGCCGCCGGCCGCACCCCCACCCACGAGGACATCTGGCTGCTGAAGCGGGTGGGCGCGCCGGTCGCGAGTCCGGACGGGCGCTGGGCGGTGATCAGCGTGACGGACCCGGCCTATGACGACACCCAGGCCAGCGACCTGTGGCTGGTGCCGACCGATGGCTCCGCGGCCCCGCGCCGCCTCACCGCCACCCGGGCCGGCGAGTCGGGGGCTGCCTGGAGCCCCGACAGCCGGCAGCTCGCTTTCAGTGCGCAGCGCGAGGGCGATGACGCCCCGCAGATCTACCTGCTCGACATCGCCCGGGGCGGCGAGGCGCAGCGCGTCACCAGCCTGGTCATCGGCGCCCGCGCGCCCCAGTTCTCCCCGGACGGCAAGCAACTGCTGTTCGTTGCCAACCCCTATCCGGGCGCCATCACCGACGCCGAGAACCGCAAGGCGATGGAGGCCGAGAAGGCACGCAAATACAAGGCGCGCGTGTACACGGGCTTCCCGATCCGCAACTGGGACCGCTGGCTCGACGAACGCCGTCCCCATCTGTTCGTGCAGCCAGTCGACGGCAGCGGACCGGCCCGCAACCTGCTCGCCGGTACGGAACTGGCGAAGTCGCCGGGCTTTGCCGCGGGCGAGGAGTTGGAGGCCACCTGGACCCCCGACGGTCAGTAGATTCTTTTCGCGGCCAGCCGCGACCGCGATGCGGCGGCCTACGCTTTCACCACGCTCGATCTCTGGCAGGTGCCGGTGGCGGGCGGGGAACCGCGCCGGCTCACCAACGCCGCGGACGGGGAGAGCTGGTCGCGTCCGCGCTTCACGCCGGATGGCCGCTGGCTGGTCGCGCTGAGCGATCGCGCCAACGCCGGCAAGGTCTATGTGTCGACCGGGCTGGTCAGCCTGCCCTGGGGCAAGGACGGTGCGGACTTCAGCAGGCGCGTGCAGGCCTCGGCCGCCCTGGACCGCGCGGTCTCGTCGTTCGTGCTCGCGCCGGACAGTCGCGAGATCTGGTTCACGGCCGAGGATGAGGGCGGCGAGAACGTCTACGCCGTGGCGCTGGCCGGCGGCGCGGTCCGCTCGGTCGCCGCACCGGCGCGAGGCGTCTATACCGGGTTGTCGGTCGGCAAGGTCCGGGGAGCGCCACTGCTCGCCGCCTACGAGAGCGCCAGCGCGCCGGCCGAGACGGTGCGTCTCGACATCGCCAAGGGCACGCATGCAGCCCTGACCACCTTCAACGCCGCCAAACTGGCCGAACTCGACCTGCCGCCGCTGGAGGAATTCTGGTTCACCAGCCAGCGCGGCGCGCGCATCCACAACTTCCTCGTGCGTCCCCCGGGGTTCGATCCGGCAAGGAAGTATCCGCTGTTCGTGATGATCCACGGGGGTCCGCACACCATGTGGCGCGACCAGTTCTTCCTGCGCTGGAACTACCACCTGCTCGCCTCGCGGGGCATCGTCATCCTGCTCACCAACTACACGGGCAGCACGGGCTTCGGCGAGGCATTCGCGCAGGGCATCCAGGGAGATCCGCTCATCGGTCCGGGACTGGAAGTGAACGAAGCGGCCACGGCGGCCCTGGCCAGGTTCCCGTTCATCGACGGCACGCGCCAGTGTGCCGGTGGCGCCAGCTACGGCGGTCACCTCGCCAACTGGCTGCAAGCCTCGACCACGCATTACCGCTGCCTGGTCAGTCATGCGGGCCTCGTCAATCTCGAGGCCCAGTGGGGCACCAGCGACACCATCTACGGGCGCGAGGTGAACATGGGCGGGCCGCACTGGGACGGCGGCAAGGGCTGGCAGGAGCAGAACCCGATCAAGTACGCCAACCGCTTCCGCACGCCGGTGCTGGTGACCATCGGCGAGCAGGATTTCCGCGTGCCGCTGAACAACTCGCTGGAGTACTGGAGCGCCCTGCAGCGCATGCGCGTGCCCTCCAAACTGCTCGTCTTCCCGGAGGAGAACCACTGGATCCTCAAGGGCGAGAACAGCCGCTTCTGGTACGCTGAAGTCCAGGACTGGCTCGCCAAGTACCTGCTGCCCTGAACGGAGTCCCCATGGTCGGATTGAAGCGTCTCGCGGCGGTCGCGCTGTCCTGTGCCTTCACGCTTGCCGGTTGCGGCGGCGGGGGTGGCGGTGGCACCAGCGCCGGCGGTGGCAATACGGGTGGCGGCGGCAGCACGGACCCCTGCTCGATCACCGCCCGCAACCAATGGGCCATCGATACCCTGCGCGAATGGTATCTCTACCCCGACCTGCTGCCCGCCACCGTCAACCCGGCGTCCTACTCGACGGTGCAGTCGCTGCTCGATGCGATGACAGCCACGGCACGTGCACAGAACAAGGACCGTTTCTTCACCTACATCACCTCCATCGCGGAGGAGAATGCCTTCAACAATTCCGGCGCGACCGCCGGCTTCGGCATTCGCCTGTTCACGGACAGCGCCACCAGCCGACTGTTCGTGACCGAGGCCTTCGAGGGCGCACCGGCGCTGAACGCCGGGATTGACCGCGGTGACGAGATTCTCGCCATCGGCACCACCGAGGCGAACCTGCGGACCGTGGCGGACATCCTCGCCACCGGCGGCTCGCAGGGCCTGAGCGATGCGCTGGGGCCGAGCAACCCGGGCACCACCCGCGTGCTCCGTGTCGCCAACGCCGGCGGCACACGCACGCTCACCGTCACCAAGGCCGACTATTCCATCTCGCCCGTGTCCTCGCGCTACGGTGCGCTGGTGCTGAACGATGGCGGTCGTCAGGTGGGTTACCTGAACCTGCGCACGTTCATCGCCTCGGCCGATGCGCAGTTGCGGCAGGCCTTCAACAACTTCCGTACCGCCGGCATCACCGAGGTGATCATCGACTTCCGCTACAACGGCGGCGGGCTCGTCTCCACGGCCGGTGTCTTCGGCAACCTGCTCGGCGCCAACCGCTCGAGCGGCCAGATTCTCGGCCAGCTGACCTACCGCCCCGAGAAGTCCTCGCAGAACTCCACGCTGTATTTCACCGCCCAGCCGGAGTCCATCGCGCCCGTGAAGTTGGCCTTCATCGCCACCGGCGCCACCGCTTCGGCCAGCGAACTGCTGATCAACGGCATGCTGCCCTATCTGACCAACAACCTCGCGCTGGTCGGCAGCAACACCTACGGCAAGCCGGTCGGGCAGATCGCCGTTGACCGCGCCGCCTGCGACGATCGCCTGCGCGTGATGGCCTTCTCGGTGCGCAACGCCAGTGGCT
>JBJTPC010000412.1:0-3564 GCA_046074905.1 Gammaproteobacteria bacterium | reverse complement strand
TCCAGCGCATCTACGGCACCGCCTGGCGCACCGAGGAGGAACTGAAGGCCTACCTGACGCGCCTCGAGGAAGCCGAAAAGCGCGACCACCGCCGCCTCGGGCGCGAGTTGGGCCTGTTTCACCAGCAGGAAGAAGCCGTCGGCAGCGTGTTCTGGCACCCGAAGGGTTGGCACCTGTGGCGCTCCATCGAGCGCTACATGCGCGAGAAGCTCGAGCATGCCGGCTACCAGGAAGTGAAGACTCCGCAGTTGCTCGACCGCGTCCTCTGGGAGAAGACGGGCCATTGGGAGAACTACCGCGAGAACATGTTCATCGCGGACAGCGAGGACCGCATGCTGGCGGTCAAGCCCATGAACTGCCCGGGTCATGTGCTGATTTACAAGCAGGGCTTGAAGAGCTACCGCGACCTGCCCCTGCGCGTGGCGGAGTTCGGCTCGTGCCACCGCAACGAGCCCAGCGGCGCCCTGCACGGCCTGATGCGCGTCCGCGCCTTCACGCAGGACGACGCCCACATCTTCTGCACCGAGGACCAGGTCAATTCCGAGACGGTTGCCTTCTGCAATCTCCTCAGGGAAATCTATGCGGATTTCGGGTTCCAGTCGGTGCACGTGAAGTTCTCGGACCGTCCGGCCAAGCGGGCGGGGTCGGACGCCACCTGGGACAAGGCGGAATCGGCCCTCCGCATGGCCGTCGAGGCCGCCGGCCTGGAATACACCCTGAATCCGGGTGAGGGTGCCTTCTACGGGCCCAAGCTGGAGTTCGTCCTGCGCGATGCCATCGGCCGTGATTGGCAGTGTGGCACCCTCCAGGTGGATTTCGTGCTCCCGGAGCGTCTCGGGGCAGAGTACGTGGCGGAGGATGGGGCCAAGCACCGGCCTGTCATGCTGCACCGCGCCATCCTCGGCTCGTTTGAGCGCTTCATCGGTATCCTGATCGAAAACTACGCCGGCAAATTGCCCACCTGGCTCGCCCCGGTGCAGGTCGCGGTGCTCAATATCACCGACCGGCAGGCAGGATTTGTGGGAGAAGTGACCGAATTCCTGAAAAATCAGGGGGTTCGGGCCGAAGCTGACTTGCGGAACGAGAAGATCGGCTTTAAGATTCGCGAACACACGTTGCAGCGGGTCCCGTACCTGCTGGTGGCGGGGGACCGCGAAAGCGAGTCCCGTTCGGTGGCCGTGCGCACGCGGGCCGGCAAGGATCTGGGTGTCATGTCGCTTGAAGCGGCGGCGAACCTCATCCTTGCGGACGCCGGTGCCCGCGGCCACGCTGTTTTGGAGGGATGATTTATCGCTACCACGAAGCGCGTCCGGCGCAATGAGGAAATCCTGTCGCCCATGTTGCGAGTGATCGCGGCGGACGGCAGCCAGGCTGGCGTGATGACCCGCAGCGACGCGCTCTACATGGCGGCGCAGCAGGTACCTCGTCGAGGTCTCGCCGATGGCGGAACCGCCGGTCGTGCGCATCATGGATTTCGGCACGTTCCTGTTCGAGCAGAACAAGAAAGCCCACGCCGCGAAGCGCAAGACGAAGCAGATCCAGATCAAGGAAGTGAAGTTCCGTCCGGGGACGGACGAGAACGACTACCAGGTGAAGCTGCGAGCTCTCATCCGCTTCCTCGAGGAAGGCGACAAGGCGAAGATCACCCTGCGTTTCCGGGGCCGCGAAATGGCCCACCAGGAAGTCGGTCGTCGCCTGCTGGATCGCCTGGTGAAGGATCTCGCCGAGATCGGCAGCGTGGAGCAGAACCCGCTCATGGAAGGGCGACAAGTGGTGATGATGTTCGGGCCGAAGAAGCGCTAGTTCGCGCCGGTCACGAGCCCGCATCGACACGGGTTTCAATGGTTTTTGTACCGGTCGGGATGGTCCCGGTCGGCCCGCCCCCAGCCCGCCTCGGCGGTGTGCAAGGGCTCGAAGTGGAGAGAGACGATGCCCAAGTTGAAGACGAACCGCGCGGCAGCCAAGCGCTTCCGCAAGACGGCGAAGGGGTTCAAGCGAGCCCAGTCGCATCGCCGTCACATCCTCACGAAGAAGCCCAGCAAGCGCAAGCGCCAGCTCCGCACCGGCATGATGGTCAGCGAAAGCGATCTCGGCCGTCTCGAGCAGCTGCTGCCCCACGCCTGAACCGGCGCTTCCAATCACAGATTTCGTTGAGGTGTTGACATGGCACGAGTGAAGCGGGGCGTCATTGCTGGACGCCGCCACAAGAAAATCCTGAACAAGGCCAAGGGCTACTACAACGCGCGCCGGAAGATTTTCCGCGTCGCGAAGCAGGCAGTCATCAAGGCCGGCCAGTACGCGTACATCGGTCGCCGCCTGAAGAAGCGCCAGTACCGCGCGCTCTGGATCCAGCGTCTGAATGCGGCCGCGCGCGAGCATGGCCTGTCTTACAGCCGTCTGATCAATGGCCTGAACAAGGCCGGCATCGGCATCGATCGCAAGGCTCTCGCGGATCTCGCGGTGCACGAGCCCGCGGCGTTTGCGGCCGTCGTCGCCCAGGCGAAGGCGGCGCTGGCGGCCTGATGTCCTGCGTCCACCCGCCGCCGGCTTGCCGGTGGGGGTGACGCAATCATCCCAAGTCCCCGGCGGCCCCTGTGGCCCCGGGGATTTTTTCGTTCAGGGAGCAGTCGTTTGAACGACCTCGATCAACTGGTGCAGGAAGCCGTGGCACAGATAGGCGCTGCCGCCGATCTCGTCGCGCTCGATGCGGTGCGCGTCCACCTGCTCGGCAAGAAAGGCGCGATCACCGAGCAGCTCAAGACGCTAGGCGCCTTGCCACCCGAGGAGCGCAAGGCCGCAGGCGCACGCATCAACGTGGCGAAGGAGGCCGTCCAGGCTGCCCTCGACAGCCGCAAGGTGGTTCTCGAGGAGGCGGCGGTGGCCGCGGAGCTTGCCGCCGGTCAAGTCGATGTCACCCAGCCCGGCCGTACGCGCGGCATGGGTGGTCTGCACCCCGTGACGCGTACCCGCAAGCGAATCGAGCAGTTGTTCCGCGAGGCCGGCTTTGCCATCGCAGAAGGGCCCGAGGTGGAGGACGACTTCCACAATTTCGAGGCGCTGAACATCCCCTCGAACCATCCGGCGCGCGCGATGCACGACACTTTCTACTTCCCGGACGGTCGCCTGCTGCGCACGCACACCTCGCCCGTCCAGGTGCGTGCCATGAAGGCGGCTGGCGAACCTCCCGTGCGCGTGATTGCGCCCGGGCGTGTCTACCGCTGCGATTCCGACCAGACGCACACGCCCATGTTCCATCAGGTGGAAGGGCTGCTGGTCGACGAAGGGGTCAACTTCGGCCACCTGAAGGCAATCCTCCACCGCTTCCTGGAGCGCTTCTTCGAGCGCGATCTCGCCATCCGGCTCCGGCCCTCCTATTTCCCGTTCACCGAGCCGTCCGCCGAGGTGGACTGCCAGTGCGTGTTCTGCGGCGGTGACGGCTGCCGCGTCTGCAAGCAGACGGGCTGGCTCGAGGTGCTCGGCTGCGGCATGGTCCATCCGAATGTACTGCGTGCCTGCGGGATCGACGCCGAGCGCTACACGGGGTATGCCTTCGGCATGGGCGTG
>JBJTPC010000411.1:0-3297 GCA_046074905.1 Gammaproteobacteria bacterium | reverse complement strand
GTTCCTCATCACCGCGCAGGCGGCGGCTGCCGGCGGGCAGGTGGTGAACGTGGCGGTGACGATGGTGGATCCGCTCGGCGAGCAGACGCGCGCGGTCGCCTTCCCGGTACTGGTGGGGGGCTCGGCGATGCCGGCACCCGTCACGCGGGCCAAGCCCACGGCGGGTGGAGAGCAGGTGGTGCCGTTGAAGGGCACCGAGACGACGCGACCCTGAGACCGCGCCCGCGGGCGCGAATGCGCCCCTGAAGCAGGGCCCTTCCGCTATACTGCCGCTATCGACACCGGCCCGGGGCGTGCCCCGGGCCGGGTTTTTTTATGGGTAGCCCGCGTGATCCAGAATCTCCGCAACATCGCCATCATCGCCCACGTGGACCACGGCAAGACCACGCTCGTGGACCAGTTGCTGCGCCAGTCCGGCACGCTCGACGCCCGCAAGGCCACGCCCGAGCGCGTGATGGACAGCAATGCCCAGGAGCGTGAGCGCGGCATCACCATCCTCGCCAAGAACACCGCCATCCGCTGGGGCGACTACCGCATCAACATCGTCGACACCCCGGGCCACGCCGACTTCGGCGGCGAGGTCGAGCGCGTGCTGTCGATGGTCGATTGCGTGCTGCTGCTGGTCGACGCGGTCGATGGCCCGATGCCGCAGACGCGGTTCGTCACGCAAAAGGCTTTCCGTCATGGCCTGCGTCCGATCGTGGTCATCAACAAGGTGGATCGCCCCGAGGCGCGACCGGATTGGGTAATCAACCAGACCTTCGACCTGTTCGATCGCCTCGGAGCGACCGACGAGCAGTTGGACTTCCCGATCGTCTACGCCTCGGCGCTGCGCGGTTTCGCCAGCCACGACCTGGCGACGCAGACCGATGACATGAACGCCCTGTTCGAGGCGATTGTTAAGCACTGCCCCGCGCCGGATGTCGATCCGGAGGCGCCGTTGCAGCTGCAGATCAGCCAGCTCGACTACTCCCCGTATGTCGGCGCCATCGGCATCGGTCGCATCAAGCGCGGACGCCTGCGCAAGGGACAGTCGATCACCGTCGTCGACCGTGACGGCCAGCCGCGCACCGAGCGCATCACCCAGGTGCTGGGCTTCCTCGGTCTTGATCGCGTCGAGGTGGAGGAGGCGAGCGCAGGTGACATCGTGGCCTTCGCCGGCATCCCCGAGCCGAAGATCTCCGACACGCTTTGCGCACCGGACGCGCCCGAGGGCCTGCCGGCGCTGGTGGTGGACGAGCCCACCATCAGCATGACGTTCGAGACCAACAACTCGCCGTTCTTCGGTCGCGAGGGCAAGTACGTCACCAGCCGCCAGGTGCGCGAGCGCCTGCTCCGCGAGACGCTCACCAACGTGGCCTTGCGCGTCGAGGAACTGCCGGACCCGGACAAGTTCCTGGTCTACGGGCGCGGCGAGATGCACCTCGGTGTGCTCATCGAGAACATGCGTCGCGAGGGCTACGAACTGGCCGTGTCGCGGCCGCGCGTGGTCACCAAGGAAGTCGACGGCAAGCGCGTCGAGCCCTGGGAGCAGGTGACGGCCGATGTCGAGGAGACCAGCCAGGGTGCGGTGATGAACGCGCTCGGCGAGCGTGGCGGCCAGTTGACCAACATGACGACGGATGGGCGTGGACGCGTGCGTCTCGACTACCTCGTGCCGTCGCGCGGCCTCATCGGCTTCCAGACACTGTTCCGCACGCTCACCTCCGGTACCGGCCTGCTGTACCACGTGTTCGACCACTTCGGTCCCGTGGTGGACAAGGACATCGCACAGCGCCTCGAGGGCGTGATGGTCGCCAGTGCGACCGGCAAGGTGCTGGCCTATGCGCTGTTCAACCTCCAGGAGCGCGGGCGCCTGCTGGTGGCCCCGGGCGACGAGGTCTACGAGGGCATGCTCGTGGGTATCTGCGCCCGCGACAACGACATGTGCGTGAACCCGCTGAAGGCCAAGAAGCTCACGAACGTCCGCGCCGCCGGCAAGGACGACAACGTGCTGCTGTCGCCGCCGATCCGCTTCTCGCTCGAGCAGGCGATGGAGTTCATCGCCGACGACGAACTGGTCGAGGTGACGCCCCAGTCGCTGCGGCTGCGCAAGCGCGAGCTGAAGGAATCGGATCGTCGCCGCTCGGGTCGTGCCGCGGAGTCCGCCGAGGACTGATACGGGGACCGGGCCGTGGATTTGACGTAATCCGGTCTTTTGCCGCTTCTGTCAAAAAGCCTCGACGGGTTCACAGCCGGTGGGGAGGGGGCCTGCCTAGACTCGCCCCATGACCGTCTCTCCCCCGACCCTCGACGTGCCTGCGGAAGCGCCTGCCGCGTCCTCCCCGGCGCTGGCCGGCGTCCCCGTGCTGCAGGCGGCGGCCACCGGGCGTTTCCGGCGTTTCAACCGCATGCTCGAGCGGCAACTGACGCAGGCCACGGGCCAGCGCGGTCTCGACCTCGAGCAGTTGCTGCGCCTGGTGAGTGAGCACTACAACGAGTCCGAAGAGGAGCGCCGCGGTCTCGTGCGCTCCGTGCAGCGGCTTTCCAGCGAGGCGGAAAACCTCCAGCGCGAGCTGGGCGAGCAGGCGGACAGCCAGTTGCAGGCGGTCCTCGACCACGTGAAGGACGCCATCCTCACGGTGGATGGCAATGGCCTGATCGATTTGTTCAACCCGACGGCCGAACGCATTTTCGGGTTTGCGGCTCCCGAGGTGCAGGGGCAGTCCCTGGCCTGGCTCCTGCCCGACCTGTTTCCGGAGGGCGCTGTCGCCGCCGAGGTGCTGGAGACCCTCGCCACCGATCGCGAAGACACGCAACTCGATCTCGCGGCCCTGTCGACGCGCGGTCAGCGCCGCGATGCCCGTCGGTTCGACGCCGAGTTCGCCGTCAGCGAAGCCACGTTGCAGCGCCAGCGGGTGTTCATCCTCTGCCTGCGCGATGTCTCGGACCGTGCCGTCCAGGCGGCCGAGAATGCCGCGGAGAAAGTCATCCTCGACAAGCTCGCCACGCGTGCTTCTCTCGAGCAGGCGCTCGAGGCGATGCTGGCAGCCCTTGCGCCGGCGATGCCGGACTGGCGCTTCGCCATCCAGTACCTCGACGCCGCCCGGGGGCGGCTGCTCCACGGGGTGGCCCCGCGGCTTGCCCGGGCGTTCGTGGCGGCGATGGACGACCTGCCGGCCGAGGCGGCGGGCCATGGCTCCGGGACGGCGGCCCTGCGAGCCGCCGGCGAGGTATGGATTGCCGATGTCCTGCAGGACGAGCGTTGGGCCCATCGTGCGGAAGCGGCGGCACTCGCCGACATCGGCAGCGCGTGGT
>JBJTPC010000410.1:0-3903 GCA_046074905.1 Gammaproteobacteria bacterium | reverse complement strand
CCTGTGCATGGCGCATGCCTGCGGCGTGCAAACGCTGCGCGTCGCAACGCACTGCACCGAGGCGGACGTCTCCGAGCAGCACATCTCGCTGTCGGCGAAACTGGGTCTCGATACCGTCGGCTTCCTGATGATGGCGCACATGGTGACGCCCGAGCAGCTGCTGGAGCAGGCAAAGTTGATGGAGGCCTTCGGCGCCAACTGCATCTATTGCACCGACAGCGCCGGGTACATGCTGCCCGCGGACGTGACCGCCCGCATCGGCGCGCTGCGTGCCGGATTGAAGCCGGAAACCGAGATCGGCTTCCACGGCCATCACAACCTGGCGATGGGCATCGCCAACTCCCTGGCCGCAGTCGAGGCGGGCGCTATCCGCATCGATGGCTCGGCGGCCGGTCTCGGGGCCGGCGCCGGCAACACGCCACTCGAGGTATTCAATGCAGTGTGCCAGCGCATGGGCATTCCCACCGGCGTCGACGTGTTCAAGCTGACGGATGTCGCCGAGGAGCGCGTGGTACCGCTGATGGATCACCCCATCCGCATCGACCGCGACAGCCTGGTTCTCGGTTACGCCGGCGTTTACTCGAGCTTCCTGCTGTTCGCCAAGCGGGCGCAGCAGAAGTACGGCATCCCGTCCCACGAATTGCTGCTCGAAATGGGCCGCATGAAGACGGTCGGTGGCCAGGAGGACATGATCGAGGATCTGGCGCTCAACCTCGCGCGCGAACGCGGCCTGCGCCAATGACGAAAAAGCCGGCACCCTCGCGGGTGCCGGCTCGGTGTCCGGGCCCGTGCGACGGGCCCGGCCGAGGGCGTGGTCCGCCCCTTACCAGCGCAGCTTGAACTCGATGCCGCCCATGCGCGGATCGATGTAGTACACCGGCGTCAGGCTGCCGAAACCGGGCCCGAAGTCGATGTAGTTGGCCGCATGCTTGCGGTTGGTGAGGTTGGTGCCGTACAGCGAAATCTCGCCGGTGGCCTCGCCCGCCTTGATGTCGCCGATGACCAGCCGCGCGTTTGCCAGACCGACCGGCCGCACGCGCTTATCGCCTGCCACCGCCGCGCCGGGATTGTGCCCGGCCTGGCCCGGACCGCTCAGCTGGTACGGGTAGAGGTAGTGCAGCCCCTTGTAGCTGTAATCGGCGATGAAGCGCACCGAGCCCCACCAGTCGCGCAGCAACTCGGCATCCACCGAGGTGCTGAAGGTCACCTTCGGCGCATGGATGACGGCGCGATTGTTGGCGACGTTCACGCCACCATCGATGAACTCGTCGTACTCGACGTCCAGCAGGCCCGCGCCGGCCTGCCAGCGCACCTTGTCGCTGACCCGCCAGGAAGCCTCGACCTCGAGACCCTTGGAGGTGGCCTTGCCGGCGTTGCGCACCACCGAGGCGGCAGCGCCCTGCGCCGTGAAGATGGCGAGCTGCAGGTCCTTGGTCTTGTTCTGGAAGGCCGCCGCGTTCACCGTGAGGGCGCCGTCCAGGAGGCTGGCCTTGACGCCGAGCTCGAGCGACTTGACCTTCTCCGGCTTGAACGGCGTCTGCGTTTCCGCCGCATTGCCGGCGATGACTGCCGGCGTGAAGCCGACCACGCCGTACTCGCCATTGAAGCCGCCGGACTTGAAGCCCTCGGAATACTTCAGGTAAACGTTGAGGTCGTCATTGACCTTCCATGCGGCGTTGAGCAGCGGGGTGACCGCATCGAAGGTCTTCTCCGCCTGCGTGCCGCCCGCCGGGAACAGCGGGATGAAGGGCGTGCCGAGCGCGAAGTTCACGCCGAGATTGCGATCGATCGACTTGCGCTCGTTGGTGTAGCGCAGGCCGGCCGTCAGCGTCAGGGCATCCGTGGCCTCGAAGTCCAGCTGGCCGTAGGCCGAGTAGGCACGGGTGCCGAAACCGTAATTGCTGTCGAAATTGAAGGTGCCGAAGAAGAACGTCTGCGGATTGGCGGTGAAGCCGTCATCCTCGAACCAGTACAGGCCCGCGACGTAGTTGACGGGGCCGCTCTTGCCGACCACCTGCAGCTCCTGCGACTTGGACTTGTAGTCCGAGAGACGCTGCGTCTCGGCGACCGACAGCGGCGAGCCGTCGAGGTCGAGGCTGTCGTCCCAGGTGAACTTGCGGTAGGCGGAGATCGACTTGACCTGGGTGTCCTCGTCGAGGTCCCAGGTGAAGGTCAGCGAGTGGCCCTGCATGTCCAGCCGCTCGAAGGTCTGGCCGTTCAATGCCGCGGACTCGGCGCGCTCGCCGGAAACCACGAAGGAGCTCAGGAAGGGCAGCAGGACCCGCGAGAGCTGCGAATGCTGGGAGGCCTGGTTGGTCTTGGTGTAGTCGAAGCGGTAGTCCGCCTGGAAGGTGTCGCTGAAGGCGAAGTTGGCGGACACCCGCGCAGCGCGGTTGTCACGGTCGTTGAGCGACTCCTGATAGGCACCGGGGAAGGTGTTCTTCACCCAGCCGTCACGGCGCTCGCTGGCGAGACCGACACTGAAGCTGGCGATGCCGGCCTTGGGCAGGTCCAGCGAGAACTTGTAGGTCTGGGCGCCGTAGTTGCCGAAGCTGGCCGAGGCGGTGCCACCCCACTCGCCCGAGGGCTTGCGGGTGACGAAATTGACGGCACCCGCCAGGGTGTTGCGACCGTAAAGCGTGCCCTGCGGACCGCGCAGCACCTCGACGCGCTCGAGATCGACCACGTCGAACACCGACCCCTGCGTCTTGCCGAGGTATACGCCGTCGAGGTACATGCCGACGGTCGGGTCCCAGAACAGCGCCGGGTTGTTCTGCACACCGCCACGGATGGAAATCTGCGCAGCCGTGGAGTTGCCCGGCGTCCGGGCCACGGAAAGATTCGGGGCCAGCGCATCGAGCGACTCGATGTTGGTCAGCCCACGCTGCTCGACCGCATCCGCCTGGAAGGCGGTGATCGAGATGGGCACATCCTGCAGGCGCTCGGCACGCTTCTGCGCGGTGACGATCACCTCGTCGACGGACTCGCCCTCGGCGGCGGCGACGGGAGTCGCGTGCAGGACCGCGGCAATGGCGGCGGCGAGAATCAGGCGGGGGGAACCGGGATAACGGGACATGGACACAGCCTCCAGCTGGGCAAGATGGCTGCACGCTATTGATTTGCGTAACGGAAGTCAATTTTCGTTGCGCAAATTACCTACTCAGCGGGGTTTGGAGCGAAAATCCGTGGCTATAAACCGTTGCTGCTACGCAACACGCACGAGCGTCCTGCCGGTCACGCGACCGTCGAGGTAGGCCTGGAAGGCCCCCGCCAGTTCGGCGAAGGGCAACTCCCGCGGACAGAGCGTATCGAGGTGGCGGGGGCGCAGGTCCGTGGCCAGGCGCTCCCAGACCTTGAGCCGGAGCGGGCGGGGCGTGGCGCTGCTGTTGATGCCCAGCAGGCAGACACCGCGCAGGATGAAAGGCATCACCTGCAATTGCAGCTGAGGGCTGGCTGCCAGGCCGACGCTGGCAACGTTGCCGCGGAAATCGGTGCTGCGAATCATCCAGGAAAGCAGTTCGCCGCCGGCGTTGTCGATGCCGCCGCCGAAGGCCCCCTTCAGCAGCGGTCCTCCGCCGGTATCGATGTCCTGACGGCGCAGGATTCGGCTGGCGCCGAGGCTCCGCAGGTAATTGTCCGCCTCCGGCTTGCCGGAGACCGCCACCACTTCGTAGCCGCGTCCGGCCAGCAGGTCGATGGCGATGGAGCCCACCCCGCCGGTGGCTCCGGTGACGCAGATGGGACCCCCCGCCGGTGTCTGACCATTCTGTTCCATGCGGTGGATGGCGAGGGCCGCCGTGAAACCGGCCGTGCATTTCACCTTCAAGGTGAAACTATCGGACCCGTTGAAATTCGCAGTCGGGGAATAAGTCACATTTGGCAATGCCCCGGACAGGGTTCCAT
>JBJTPC010000409.1:0-4134 GCA_046074905.1 Gammaproteobacteria bacterium | reverse complement strand
TCCACGCCCTGCCCGAACCCGATGAGCAGGATCAGCGTCCCGGGCGCGACCTGCTCAAGGGCCGCCCCGAGCAGCAGCAAGGGATGGGCCGTGCCGGTGTCACCCACGCGTTTGGCTTGCGTGTCGACGAAGCACTCCTCGCGCAAGCCGAGCTGTGCCGCCAATCGCTTGCGACTGGCGGCCGGTGCGTTCACCACGCAACAGCCGATCTCGCCCGCCCCGACCCCCGCCGCAGCGAGGGCAGGGATCACCGCTGCCGGCAGCAACTTGCCCCAGGCCTCGTCCCGGACCCAGCGCTCCTCGAGGCTGTAGTCGAAGGACTCGTCGGTGGCGCGATGATGGTCCACGAAGTCGACCGTCGATGCGGCACCGCCAAGGTACTCGGCCAGGCAGGGCACCGCTGCGGGCTGGCGGTCGAGGTGGAGGGCGACGGCGCCATGACCGAACGCCGATTCCTGCGGACTGGCGGGCTTGGCCTCGCGGGTGTCGCTCGCCACCACCAGGGTGGGTGGACAGGTGGCATCCGCCAGGGCCTGGAAACTGGTCAGGAGGGCGGAGGTACCTGCACGCAGCGAGCCACCCAAGTCCTGGGCCTGCAGCGCCCCCTCGCGTCCGAGAGCCGCGGCGACCAGACCGGCGTTGGCGCGATCGGCGAAAGGCAAGGTGGTGGAGGCGAAACGGATGGCGCCGAACTGGCTCGCCCCTTGCGCCTGCGCGGCACGGACGGCCTCGACCGCCAGGGTGAGGCTGTCCTCGTCCCACGACGCGTGGGTGCGTTCGCCAACGGTGGAGAGATTGGGATTGAACCAGGCGTGGGCCGCGGCGATGGCGCTCCTGGCGAGACGGGCCCGCGGCAGGTGAACGCCGGCAGCCAGCAGCACCCGGTTCATTCAGGTGCCGAGTGGCCGCGCCGCCGCTTGGGCGGTGACGAAGGGACCGAGCACCTGCGCCACGCGCAGATGTTCCGGAATCTTCTCGGGACCGATGCGCCGGTCCAGTTCCTCATGCCAGTGGTAGATGCGACGCTCCTGGTAGTTCAGGGTGAGGCCACGGAATCCCGGCGACTCGACCGACTGCTGGATGTACTCGGCGAACTGCGTGTCTTCGTAGAGGATACGCTCGAAGTTGGCGATCCGGGTTTCCCACAGGGGGGAGAACGGTTCGCCGCCGGTGTCCGGCGAGAACCAGACCACCTCGATCTCCATTTCGCGCGGCCCGCAGGGCCAGAACAGGATGAACGGGATGCCGCTGTCCGCAACGGGTGTCACCAGGTTCGGGTACCCCATGAAGGAGGGGTTGTTCTTCGCAATGGTCTCGTGAACCCCCGCGACCTTGGGCATGCCACGGGTCCCCGGGTCTTCCCACTCAGGCCGCCGGTTCGGCGTGAACATGAAGGAATGGCCGCGGGGCCACAGCGTGATGGTCGTCCCGCGGTGGTCGAGGAAACGGTCCACCGTGTTCTGGTGGATGGACTTGAGGTGGTAGACCTCGAGGAACGCATCCAGCAGCACCTTCACGTTGCACTTCACGTGATAGCTCTTCTTGTGGACGAAGCGCGTCTGTTCTGGCTTCAGTTCCGAGAAGTACCAGGGAATATGCCCGAGGTGCTCGAGCAGCGGCATCGCGTCCCGGTCCTCGTTGATGAAGATGAAATTGCCCATGCGCTCGCAGCGCACCGTCGCGAGCGCGTGGCCGGAGAGGTCCAGGCCACGGAAGTCGCGCTTGTCGCGCAGGTTCAGGAGTCGACCGTCGAGGCCGTAGGTCCAGCCATGGTACTGGCAGACCAGTCCCTCCACCTTCCCGCAGGCATCCTTGACCAGCGGTGCGCCACGATGGGCGCAGGTGTTGTAGAAGGCGCGGATCTCGCCGTCCTTGCCGTGCACGATGAGGATCGGCGAGCCCAGTCGCGAGAACAGCAGGAAGCTGCCCGGTTCCGGAATCTCGTCGAGGTGGCAGGCATAGACCCATGCCTTCTTCCACATGTGCTCCATCTCGAGCGCGAGGAAGGCGGGATCCGTGTAACGCCCGGCCGGCACGAGCGGCAGGGTCGGAAAATTCGCGGGTGCGGCGGTGCGCTCGAATTCGTAACGCATCCCGTCGCGCAGCAGCGCCATGGCTTCGTCGCGGGAGAGGTCAGGGGTGGTCAAGGGGCAGTCTCCGAAAGCACGCCGGCGGGTGGCCGCCGGCCAACCGTACCTGAATCGAGTATAGGCAAGGCTCCCCTCAAAAGAAACAAGCATGACTGTTTTTTTTCCGGTTCCCAGTCTGTACCATCGGGGTCTGCCAACGGCGAGAGGTAACGACCATGGCCGACCTGATCCTGCACCATTTCGACGCGTCACCGTTCGCCGAGAAGGCGCGGCTCGTGATGGGCCTCAAGTCGCTGTCGTGGCACTCCGTGGATATCCCCATGGTACCGCCGAAGCCGGACCTCACGGCGCTGACGGGCGGCTACCGGCGCACCCCGGTCCTGCAGATTGGCGCCGACATCTATTGCGATACGCGTCTGGTGGCGCTGGAACTCGAGCGTCGCCATCCCGCGCCCACGCTTTTTCCCGGCGCGACGCGGGGACTCGCCTTGATGCTGGCCAGCTGGTCCGACCGTGCGTTCTTCGACCCCGGTGCGGCGCTGGCGATGGGCACGAACATGGGCGTGCTGCCCGAGCCCTTGCTGGCCGACCGCAAGGCATTTTTCAACTTCATGGATTTCTCGCGGCTGGGGTCGGATGTGCCGCATATGTACACGCAGTTGCGCAGCCAGCTCGATACGCTCGAGCAGGCGCTCGACGCGGGGACGGATTTCCTCGGCGGTGCTGCGCCGGGCTGGGCGGACATCAACGCCTACTTCCCGGTGTGGATGCTGCGCGGACATCTCGCCAACGCCGCCGAGGTGCTGGACCCGTTCCCGCGCGTTCGCGCCTTTGCCGACCGCATGGCCACGGTGGGTCACGGTGACCGCAAGGAATTGTCCGCGGCAGTCGCCCTCGAAATCGCCCGCACCACGGCGCCCCTGCCCGCGGTGGGGATTACCCTGCGCGACGAGGTAGCGCAGGCGCTGGCCCTGGCGCCCGGTGACCGCGTCCGCGTGGCTCCCGACGATTACGGCAAGGATCCGGTGGAGGGCGAACTGGTCAACTACACGCTGCATGAGGTCGCCGTGCGCCGGCACGACTCCCGCGCCGGGACCGTGGTGGTGCACTTTCCCCGTGCGCTTTATCGGGTGGAACGCCCATGATCGAGTTGCTCTTCTATCCCTCGCCGAACGGCCAGAAGATCGCCATCGCCCTCGAGGAGATGGAACTGCCGTACTGCGTCACCTTCATCGACATCACGCGCGGGGCCCAGTTCGATCCGGCCTTCCTGAAGGTCAGCCCGAACAACAAGATTCCGGCAATCATCGACCACGCCTTTCCGGGGGAACCCCTCGCCCTGTTCGAATCCGGCGCCATCCTGCTCTATCTTGCCGAGCGCTCGGGCCGCTTCCTGCGGCAGGAGCCTGCCGGCCGCTACCGTGCACTGCAGTGGCTCTTCTGGCAGGTGGGTGGGCTCGGACCCATGGCCGGGCAGGCGCATCACTTCCGTGCCTTCGCCAGCGAAAAGGTGCCCTATGGCATCAAGCGCTACACCGACGAGGTCAACCGGCTCTATGGCGTCCTGGATCACCAGTTGGCGCAGAGTGAATACGTGGCGGATGAGTACTCCATCGCCGACATGGCCTGTTGGCCCTGGGTGACCCACCACGAGCGGCAGGGTCAGGACCTCGCCAACTTCCCCCATGTGGCCCGGTGGTACGCCGCCGTCGGAGCGCGACCGGCCGTGCAGCGGGCCGTCCGTCTCGGCCATGAGCGACATGCGGATGCGGTGGGTCATACCCATCTTTACGGCCAGACCGCCGCCCGGGTGGCGGCCAAACGAGCGGAGGGAGAGACCTGATGGACAGCAACCCGACGTCGACCAGCCTGATCATCCACCATTACGACGCTTCGCCGTTCAGCCAGAAGGCGCTGCTGATGCTCGGCATCAAGGGCGCCGCCTGGCACTCGGCACTGATGCCGATGATGCCGCCGAAGGACGAACTGCTCGCCCTGACCGGCGGCTATCGCGGCACTCCGGTGCTGCAGGTGGGCAGCGACG
>JBJTPC010000408.1:0-3440 GCA_046074905.1 Gammaproteobacteria bacterium | reverse complement strand
CCAGCCCCTGCCGCCGCCAGACGTGGCCATCGGCCTGGGGCTTGCCCGCGGCCCGGATCGGCTCACGCTGGAGACACTGGAGGCCAGCCCGCACGGGGTCGATCTCGGCCCGCTGGAGCCTTCGCTCCTGCGTCGCCTGGAAACCTCGAGTGGGCAGATTGAGTGCGCTCCCGATTTCCTGATGACGGAGTTGGCACGCGTCGATGCCTTCACGGGGGTCGAGCCTGGAATCGAGTCCCACGACCTCTGGCTGATCGGCCGTCGGCATGTCCGCGATAACAACTCATGGATGCACAACGCGCCGCGGCTGGTGAAGGGAAAACCGCGACACGCCTTGCTGATGCATCCGCTCGACCTCTCCGCGCGGGGGCTGGAGCCCGGCCAGCAGGTCCGGGTGAGTTCGCGGGTGGGCGAAGTGACCGTGGAAGTGGCGGCCAGCGAGGACATGCGGCCCGGCGTGGTCTGCCTGCCTCACGGCTTCGGGCACGCGGTGGAGGGCACGCGGCTGTCGCGTGCCAACCGGGTTTCAGGCGTGAACTACAACGCCCTGACGGATCCCGCCTGGCTGGATGGCCCCAGCGGCAATGCGGCCCTCAACGGTTTGCCGGTCAGGGTGATGTCGGCCGGGGCGTGATTGTCCGCATGGCGCCGGTGGCACCGTGCTGCTAGGTTGCACAGATGATTGCGTTACTTGAAGCGCGGAATGCCGGGTTGTTCCGGCGCGGACACTTTGCCAACAATCTGCTGGCGGGTTTGGTCGTGGGAGTGGTGGCCTTGCCGCTCGCCATGGCGTTTGCGATTGCTTCGGGGGTCAGGCCCGAGCAGGGAATCTATACCGCCATTGTTGCGGGGCTTTGCACTTCACTCTTCGGTGGCACCCGACTCCAGATCTCGGGGCCGACCGGCGCCTTCATTGCGGTGTTGTCCGTCATCACGGCACAGCACGGCATCATCGGGCTGCAGGTGGCGACCATGATGGCGGGCATCATCCTGCTGCTGCTTGGAATGGCACGTCTCGGGTCCGTCATCCGCTTCATTCCCGAGCCAGTCATCGCCGGCTTCACCGCGGGAATCGCGGTCGTTATCTTTACCGGCCAGTGGCGTGATTTTCTCGGCTTGCAGGTGCCGCCGTCAGGCCTGCATTTCCACGAGAAAATGGCCGCAGTTTTGCATGCCCTGCCGACGTTGCACTCGACCACGGCGCTGCTGGGTCTCGGTACGCTGCTCGTGTTGTGGATTCTACCCCGCTGGTTGCAGTGGATTCCTGCGCCGCTGCTGGCGCTCGCGGTTGTCACCGGCTTGCAGTCGGTATTCGATTTTGAGGGCGTGGCCACGGTGGGCTCAGCCTTCGGTGGCATTCCGCGTTCACTGCCGCCGTTCACATGGCCCGAGTTCTCGCTTGCCCAAATCGTGACGTTGGTCGGTCCCGCCTTTGCCATCGCGATTCTCGGCGCCATCGAGTCATTGTTATCCGCTGTGGTTGCCGATGGCATGGCCGGCACGCGACACGACCCAAATCAGGAATTGCTCGGTCAGGGAATCGCCAATTTTGCAGCCCCTCTTTTCGGCGGGTTTGCAGCCACTGGCGCCATTGCACGAACGGCGACCAATATTCGTCATGGGGCCACAAGTCCGCTGGCGGGCGTGGTTCACTGTATGTTCCTGGTGGCCGTGTTGTTGCTACTCGCGCCTCTGGCGTCCGCAATCCCTCTCTGTGCTCTATCCGCGATTCTCTTCTTCGTGGCATGGAACATGGCGGATCTGCCCAAATTCCTGCGATTGCTGCGGTTTGCTCCCCGAGCGGATGCTGCCCTGCTGCTCCTGACCTTTCTCCTGACGATCCTGGTGGATCTCGTGGTCGCCGTGAACGTCGGCGTGGTGCTTGCATCATTGCTGTTTGTGAAGCGGATGGCGGAGACGGTGCAGGTCGTAAGAGAGCCCTTCGGCGCAGATGGAATGCCGCCTGCCGCCTGGGGTTCTTGCCTATTCGATTGCCGGCCCGTTTTTCTTCGGTGCCGCGGAAAAGCTCGAGCGGACCCTCGGAGATATCCAGCAACGCGCCGAGGTACTGATTCTGCAATTGGATCGGGTTCCGGTCATCGATGCCACGGGGTTGCTGGCTTTGGAGGGACTTCTCAAGGCCTGTCGACGTCATGGGACGCGCGTCTTGCTGGTAGGCCTTCGAGCCAATGTCGAGCGCAAGCTTGAGCGTGCGGGGCTGCTGGCGCTGCTGGGGGCGGGCGATTGCGTGCCGGATCTTGGAGCTGCACTCGTCCGACTGAACCTTTCAGACTCCGCGACTCCCGAGAATGCCTCACTGCGCTGAGGAATCAACCATGGATCTCGATCTCCCCGATTACACCGATGTTTGCAAGGCAGCCGAACGACTGGCTGGACGGGTGCTGAATACCCCGCTACTGCGCAGCGAGTCGTTGGAAGCGCGGCTGGGTAGCCGCATCTTCTTCAAGTGCGAGAACCTGCAGGTGATGGGAGCCTTCAAGGCACGCGGAGCGATGAACGCCGTCCTTTCGTTGCCTGCCGAGGCGGCTGCACGGGGTGTCGTGACTCACTCCTCGGGCAATCACGCGGCAGCGCTCGCGCGGGCGGCGCGCCTTGCGGGAATTCCGGCCACCATCGTCATGCCGACCAATGCACCCGCTACCAAGCGCGGGCTGGTGCTGCGCGAAGGGGGGAGGGTGGTGGACTGCGAGCCCAACCTGTCGGCGCGCGAGGCGGGCGCAGATGCAGTCATGCGTGAAACCGGCGCCCGTCTGATTCATCCCTACGATAATGCAGCGGTGATTGCCGGGCAGGGCACGGCTGTGCTGGAGGCCTACGCGACCGGGTTGCGTCCGGATTACGTGCTGGTGCCCGTGGGGGGTGGCGGCTTGCTGACCGGGACGGTCTTGGCGACCCGGGCCGCATCGCCCGCAACGCGCGTCATCGGCGTGGAGCCTGCCGGTGCCGACGATGCGGCCCGTTCCTTCCGCAGCGGTGTGCGGCAGCCGCAAACCAGTCCGCAAACGATGGCCGATGGTCTGCGTACCGCATTGGGCGAGCGACCCTTCGCCCTGCTGCCTGCGGTGGTCGATGACATCGTGACCGTCAGCGAGGAAGCGATTCGTACCGCCATGAGCCTGCTCTTCAACGAGTTGAAGGTGGTAGTCGAACCCTCGGGGGCAGTGCCGCTCGCCGCCTTGCTGGAAGAGCGCATCCCAGCTGCCGGACGCGAGGTGCTCGTGGTGCTCAGCGGGGGCAATGTCGATCTCGATCCCTGCCCCTGGTGCCCGACCCGCGCTTGAAGCGGCTTGCTCCGGAGTCCCCGCGGCTCAGCTTTTCAGCAAGGCCAACAGGTCGAGGAAGCCGGCTGCGGCGGCGACTTCCGCCGCGGTTTGGCCATCGGCGTTCCGCAGGCGACGATCTGCACCGGCTGCCAGCAG
>JBJTPC010000407.1:0-2355 GCA_046074905.1 Gammaproteobacteria bacterium | reverse complement strand
GCGGTTGCGCCCGGGGGCGCGTAATCGGTGCGGAGGCTACCCGGGATTTCTGGCTTGGCTTCAACGGCTTGACTTCCGTGACGCCGAGCGAGTCCGTGATTGACCTCAGCACGGCGGATGCTGGACCGGCAAACCGCTTCTTTTATGCCGGAGCAGCCCCAGTCGAGTGGTGGCGCCTCGACGGCGCCGGGCACACCGCTGCCAGCCGGACGGTGCTCATCGAGCCGAATGCCACCCGTGGGATCCAGAACCGGGATGTCGAGTTCGCGGAGATTGCCTGGGACTTCTTCAAGGGCCGTCTAGCCGTGGCCGCTGCTCCCGATGCTGCCGCAATCCGCTCCGCGCGTGACTACAGTGTCGCTGCAGGAGGTCAGACGTTGCTGGTGATGCATGAGGGAAAGGTATTGGAGGAAACCTATGCCAACGGCGGCGCTGCGGACCGGCGGCAACTGCTTGCCAGCGGCACGAAGGGGTTCACCGGAATACTCGGAGCCATCGCTGCTGCCGATGCCCTGTTCGGCCTCGACGAGCCGGTTGCCGAGCGTGCGCTCGTCGAATGGCAACAGGATCCCCAGAAGGCACGAATCACCTACCGTCATCTGTTGACGATGACCAGCGGACTCGAGGAGCTCAATGACCTTCCGGGATGGGCGGCATATCTGAACGCGAGGGCGATTCATCCGCCGGGGAGCACGTTCGTCTACAGCGGTGATCCCAACATCTTCGGTCTGGCGCTGGAGCGTCGACTTGGTGGCGAGTCGGTGATCGGTTACTTCAACCGGAAACTCTTCCAGCCGCTCGGCATGACGTCCATCCAGTGGGGCAGCAATTTCGCTGACGGCCATCCGCAGCTCTCGGGAGGCGCTTACGCCACCGCCCGCGACTGGGCCAGGTTCGGCGAGTTCGTGCGTCGGATGGCGGACGGTAGTTGGGAGGGTCCGTCGTTGCTGCCCCGTTCGGTCTTCGAGCAGGTCGTCGCCGGCAATCCTGCAGCCCACCCGGCTTATGGATTCTACTGGTGGCTGAAGAGGCCGGTTCCCGACGAACTCGCCGCGTCCATCGACGCCAACAATCAGGGAATGTACAGCCGGCTGATAAAGCCCATCATCGATAGTCCCCGCATCCCCGGCGACGTCCTGATGGCGGCGGGAGCCTATGACCAGCGGCTCTATGTCATTCCGTCCCGCGGTCTGACCGTAGTCCGAAACGGTCCGATCGGTACCAGCAGCTTCGATGATGTCGCGTTCCTCGAGCGCTTGCTGGGTGATGGCACGCCCTGATTCCGGTGGCGCCACGCGAGGGCATGACCTCCAGCCTCAGTTCCGGACGGCGAAGTGGTGGCGTGAGGCGAGCAGCGGCAAGCCGAACATCACTGCCGTTCCCGTGTTGAGGGCCACATTGCCCCAAGCGCCATTCGCGATCGAGAAAGCGGTATCCACGAGATACCAGCCGGCCAGGGGCCAGGCGATGGCGCTCCAGGCGTAGCGCTCGCCCGTCCGGAAGGGCCCGCGCGCCAGCAGGATGATGGCCATCATCCAGCCCGCCATGACCGCCCCGATGATTCCATTGGCGAAACGGAGGTAGTCCTGGATTTCGACGGGTATCGCTACCGGGCTCGTGGGCTGATGGAAGTACACGAAGAAAAAGATGGTCTCGCCGACAGGCGGTGCAAGCAGCAACGCCGCGCAAAGCGCCAGAACGACTCCTGCCGCCATCTGGATCAGGCGGGAATAGACGCCAAGAGTGAGTTGGTGCATCGGAATGTCTCCAGCCTTGAAGGGAGGTTGCGCCGGGTGTGGAGCGAGGGATCCAATCCCCGACTCATCGGGCTGCCCGCTTGAGGGTTGCGTCGATCATCTCGCGCAGTTTGTCGCTGTAGGGAGGCAGCATCCCCAGGGCCTTGCGGGGGTCCCACCAGCCGGCGCGGAACACCGTGCGCACGTGGCTCATCGCCTCGAAGCCCTCGCGCCCATGGAAACAGCCCATGCCGGACCGACCGGCACCCCCGAACGGGGCGTCGAAGGACGAGGCATGCATCAACACCTCGTTGATTGTTGCACCGCCCGAGGGGAGTTGCTCGAGAAGGCGGGATTCCTCCGCACGGTCGTTGCCGAAGTAATAGAGCGCGAGGGGTTTTTCCTGGCGCTTCAGTCGGGCGGCCAATTCATCGATATCGTCATACCCGAACACCACCACGGCCGGGCCGAAAATCTCCTCGCCGGCGATACGCGCTGCAGGCGGCGGCTCGAGAACCACCGTGAATGGCATGCGGCGCGTGCCGTCAGATGCAGCGGAGAGTCGGCGCACCTGTGCCCCGTGACGCTGGGCATCCTCCAACAGACTGTCGAACCGGTG
>JBJTPC010000406.1:0-2466 GCA_046074905.1 Gammaproteobacteria bacterium | reverse complement strand
GCCGGGATTCCCGTCGTGCAACTGTCCCTGCATGCGGGTCTCGATCCGGCGCTGCATCTGCAGGCGGGTGCAGCCCTCGAGTCGCTGCGGAACGAGGGCGTGCTCCTGGTGGGCAGCGGCATGAGTTTCCACAACATGCAGGCTTACGGAGATGCACGCTTCGGGCCGGTCTCCGCAGCGTTCGACGCGTGGTTGGGGGAGGTCGTGGCAGCGCCCGGCCCGGAGCGTCGGGCGGCACTGGCGGAGTGGGAGCGTGCGCCGGGTGCGCGACTTTGTCATCCACCGCGTGCGGAAGAGCACCTGATTCCCCTCATGGTGGTGGCCGGCGCCGCCGGCGATGATGCCGGGCATTGCGTCTATCGGGAGCGAGTCATGCACACGCTGATTTCCGGGTTCCGGTTTGGTTGAGGAGCGGTCCATGCAGCGATTGTCGAAGCGGGTGGCGGTGGTCACCGGTGCAGGTGACGGCATCGGTCGGGCGATTGCCCGGCGACTGGCCGCCGAGGGCGCCGCTGTCGTGGTGGCGGAGTTCGACCGCGGCAGCGGCGAACAGGCGGCGACCGAAATCATGGCGGCTGGGGGGCGTGCCCTGTTCCATGAAACCGATGTCGGTGACAAAGCCAGCCTGCTGGCGATGCTGTCCGCCGGCGAGGCCCGCTTCGGCGGTATCGACATTCTCGTCAACAACGCCTACCGCGGTTCCGGGACGGCGCGTGTCGAACGCAAGACGGATGCGGAGTTCGCGACCGCCCTGGCGATGGGCCTCTGGGCTTGCCAGTGGACGATGCAGGCTGTCCTGCCGCACATGCGGGCACAGGGCTGGGGGCGCGTAATCAATGTCGGTTCGCTGAATGGTGTGAATGCCCACATGGGCAGCGCCGACTACAACGTGACCAAGGAAGCCTTGCGCGCGCTCACCCGCACCGCGGCCCGCGAGTGGGCGCCTTTCGGCATCACCTGCAACGTGATCTGCCCGGCCGCCGTCTCCGCCGCGGTACGCCGGGTCGCGGAGGCGCATCCCGCCATGATCGAGCGCATTCATGGAGCCAATCCGATGGGTCGCCTCGGCGATCCGGATCGCGACATCGCCGGTGTCGTCGCTTTCCTGGCCAGCGAGGATGCCCGCTACCTGACCGGCAACACGTTGTTCATCGATGGTGGCGCCCACATCAACGGAGTGGCGTGGGCGCCGGACCTCGATGCTACGGAGCCGGCTTGAGCGACTCCCGCGCCCGTCGCCGCAGGTAATGGCGCAGGTCCTCGACCTCCTCGGCGCTCAGTTCGCCGAACTTCGGCATGCCCGCGAGTTCGAGGGCTCCCTCGCGCACCACGGCCGCGAAACCGGCCGCCGAGAGGCCCACCGGCGATGCCCGCAGGTCCGGTGCGAAGCCTCCCGCCACCGCCGCCAAGCCATGGCAGGCGTTGCAGCGCCGCGCGTAGAGACTCTCGCCGCGCCGGGCTGCCGTGACGTCCATCGGGAACTGCGGGTCGTCGACGGGAATGGCGCGCTGCGGTGGCGGGGTGGGCGGGAGATTCGCCTCACCGTCCAGCACGAAGGTGAGGAGGCGATGCGGGTGCACGCGAGCCTGCCAGCCGAACTGGGCGCTCAAGGAGCCGAGAAAGGCGGGGCCGGCGGCTCCCCAGCCCGCCACCACGGTCACGTATTGCTTGCCACCGGCGGAGTAGGTGATCGGGGCGCCGCTGATGCCCATGCGTGCATTGAATGACCAGAGACGTTGACCGTCCCGGGCGCCGTAGGCATTGAACTGCCCATCGCCCTGACCCTGGAACACCAATCCCCCGGCCGTGGTGAGCGTGCCGCCATTCCACAGCCCCGGGGTCTTCACGCCCCAGACCTTGCGCTGCCGTTGCGGGTCCCAAGCCACCAGCTCGCTGCTGCCGGCGTCCTCGGGGGCGTCATCCACGAATTCCTTGAGTCCCGTGTTCAAGTCGCCGCGGACCATGCGGAACTGCCGATGATTCAGTCCGGTGTCGTCATACAGGCCCGCAATCACCTGCGTCGGTATGTAGACGAGGCCGGTCCCGGCGTTGTAACTCATCGGATGCCAGTTATGCGTCCCGATGCCGCCTGGCCAGAGGAGGGCAGGCGCGGTCTCGTAGCGGGCGCCCGGTGTCTCGACCGGGCGTCCGGTGGCAAGGTCGATGCGCTCGGCCCAGGTGGCCTTGCCGAACTTCTCGGCGGAGAGCAGCTTGCCGTCGCGTCGATCCAGCACGTAGAAGAAGCCGTTTTTCGGCGCGTGCATGATCACGTCCCGGGGCTGGCCATCGAGGGTCAGCGTCGCCAGGGTGATGTCCATCGCCGAGTTGTAATCCCAGCTTTCGCCCGGCACGGTCTGGTAGTGCCACAGGTACTGCCCGGTATCGGCGTCCAGCGCGATGATGGAGCAGACGAACAGGTTGTCGCCACCGCCGGGACTGCGCACCTTGCGGTTCCAGGGCGAGCCA
>JBJTPC010000405.1:0-2944 GCA_046074905.1 Gammaproteobacteria bacterium | reverse complement strand
TGCCGCGTGGGGAACCATCCGTCCACCCCGTCGTCCGACCCATGAGGGCGTCTTGAAAAGCCCTGCGCACAGTTCATCGAGGGGTGTGCAGGGGATAGGAAGGTTGCCGTCTTTTCTGCTATAAAGCAGGGCTGCATGCCTCCAAGGGGTGCAGGGGTAGGGGCCCGTCAGGGCCGCAGACACAGGGGCCAACATGTCGATCGTTCGCCAATCCACTTCCGCCCGCGGCGCCTCCACGGTCGCCCGTCTCGTGTTCGCTGCGCTCTTGGCAGCCGGTTCGGTCGCGGTGCCCGGTTTCGCCGAGGCAGCCAAGAAGGAGGCTCAGCCGCCTGCACCTGCGGGACCGAAGTTTTCCAAGCCCGTGCAGAAGCTCCTGAAGGCTTCGCAGGACGCCTTCGAGAAGCAGGACTTCCCGACGTCCTTGACGGCGGCGCGAGAGGCGCTTGCCGCGGCGACCACGGACGACGACAAGCGGTTCGCGATGCGCTTCGTTTACCGCTGCGTGGTCTCGCTGAAGGATTGGCCGGCCGCCATCGCTTCGCTGAAGGAGTACCTCGCTTCCGGGCTCGCCGAAGGCGACGAGACGGTACGCTATACCCGCGTCCTGACCCAGTTGCATCTCCAGATCAAGGACTATCCCGGGGCCATCGAGTGGTACCAGAAGTACCTCCCCCTGGCCGGTTCGGCGGCCACCGTCGAGGACTACGACACCGCTACCTCGGTGGCCCTCAACCAGAAGCAACCGCTTCTTGCCGCGGAGATTCTCCAGTCGTTTCGCGCGCAGCGCGGTGACGCAGCGCTGACCGAGCGGCTGCTGCTGTTGATGAATACCGCTTACTACCGTGCGGAGAAGCCGGCAGATCGCCGCTGGGTCATGGTGCAGTTGCTGTCGCGGTTCGCGAAGCCCGACTACATGTACGATTACCTGGCCTTGCTCATGGACGGCAGCACCGACGAGCGGACGCTGACCAATGCGTTCCGGCTCGCGTACGCGCGCAATCTGATGAAGAAGGGTTCGCAATACACCGAGTTCGCCGAGAAGCTCCTCAACCAGGGTAGCCCGGGCGAGGCCGTCGAAGTGCTGGAGGCGGGTGTCAGTTCCGGTGCCATCAAGCAGCCGAACGATACCGCCAAGAGCCTGCTGGATCAGGCCCGTCCGCTGGCGGCGGACGACCGCAAGGGGACGCCGGCCTACGACAAGGAGGCCCGTGCCAAGCAGAACGGCGAATTGGACGTGAAGCTCGGTCTTGGCTACGTCGGCCAGAAGCAGTTCGAGAAGGCCGTGGAGGCTGTCGCCCGCGGCTTGCAGCCCGAGCGTATCGCCAAGGTCAAGCGTGTCGACGAGTCGCGCCTGCTTCTCGGTTACGCCTACTACCGCCTCGGTCGAATGGATGAGGCGAAGGCGGCTTTCGCGGCGGCAGGCGAGGACGCTCGCGCGGCGGAATTGTCACGCCTGTGGATCGCCCTGCTGGATGCGGATGCGGCCGCCAAGGCTGCTGCCGCGGCAGCGGAGGTCGCCGCGTCGGCACCGCCAGCCCCGGCTCCCGCCGTGACCCCTGCGCCGGCTCCGCCGAAGTGATTCCTCACGTAATTCCTGCCAATCGCACATTTTCTCGAGGACTGACCGGATGAAGCAGAAACTCACGTTCCGCGCGGCCATGGCCGCCACGATGCTGGCTTTCGGACTGGCGGCCCAGCCGGCCATCGCGGCCGACATGACCCGCGAAGTCCAGGCCAAGTTGCTCGACGCCCAGAAGGCGGGCGGTGACAAGGCGGTGTCGCTGGCGAAGGAAGCCCTGAGTGCCTCCAAGTCGGGATACGACAAGGAGATGTCCCTCAAGGTGCTCCTCAGCGTTGCCTTCAAGGCGAAGGATTACCGGTCGGCGGTCCAGGCGGCCGAGGGCCTGCTCGATGGCGGCTTCGCCAAGGGTGGCGAGCGCCTGCAGTACACCAAGTATGTCGCCGACCTCTCCGTCCAGACGCGCGATTACGCCAAGGCCGCGACCTACTACCAGAAGTACATCGATGCGCGTGGCGCCGGTGCCTCGGAGAACGATTACTTCAATGCAGCACAGGTAGCGAACCTCACCGGGAGCTACTCGCAGGTGATGGCGTTGGGCGACAAGGCCGCCGCCAGTGGTCGCCAGCGTTCCGAGAAACTGCTGCTGCTGCAGTACAACGCTGCCGGCAAGCTGGGCCAGGCGGCCAAGCAGCGTGCCCTCATGGAGGAGCTGACCCGTCGCTTCGGCAAGGGTGAGTATGTCGCCAACATGATCGCCATCCACACCAAGGCGAATGGCGACAAGTCGATGATTCTCAATCTGTACCGTCTTGCCGCGGATCGCGGCGGTCTGAAGGGTCAGGAGCTGGGGGTTGCGTTCGCGCAGGACCTCGTGTCGGCCGGCGCCATGTCGGAAGCCCAGGCCTTCCTCAAGAAGGCCAAGCTGAAGCAGGACGACAAGGTCAAGAACGTCACCCGCCAGGCGGATTCCTTTGCCGATGCCGAGCAGAAGGCACTTGCCGTCAAGGACAAGGAGGCACGGGCTGCCAAGAACGGCGAGAACGACTATCGCGTTGCCGTGACCTACTTCGGGATGGGCAAGTACGCCGAGGCGGCCGAGGCGGCCCGCCGCGGATTGCAGCCCGACCGTGTCGGTCGCATCAAGCGCGTCGACGAGGCACAGATGCTGCTGGGTATGGCCCTCGCGCGCGGCAAGAAGGCCGCCGAGGCACGTGCTGCCTTCTCCGAGGCCAAGAAGGATCCGCGGATGGCTGCTGCCGCGGACTTGTGGTTCGCGCTCACCAAGTAAGCGGGCTCCTGGCGGGGTGGTCCGATGATCCCCCGCTCACCCTCGACGACAAGGCCCGCCAAAGCGGGCCTTGTTCGTTTGCGGTGCCGCGAGGCAGCGGGCGGCTACCGCCGTCCGGCAGGGAGAGCCGCGAG
>JBJTPC010000404.1:0-4331 GCA_046074905.1 Gammaproteobacteria bacterium | reverse complement strand
CGCCCGTGTTCGCTTGGCTGCAGCGGACAGCCGGCATCGATGACGCCGAGATGTTCCGTACCTTCAACTGCGGGATCGGCATGACCGTGCATGTTGCGGCGACGGATGCCGATGCCGTCATGGCGCGGTTGCGTGCCCTCGGCGAATCACCCCGCCTGATCGGCGAATTGCGGGCGGGAGTCGAAGGTGTGCGCTACGTCTGAAGCTCGCGGTTCCACCGCCCGGTTCGCCGTGGCGCTGTCGGGTCGCGGCAGCACGTTCCGCGCCCTGCATGACGCCATGCTCGCGGGCGGTGTCCCGGGCGAGGTCTGCGGTGTGTTCAGCGACCAGCCGGCCGCATACGGCGTGGCGACGGCACGAGAGCGCGGCCTACCCACCGCCACCCTGTCACCCCGAGATTTCCCAACGCGCGAAGGGTTCGATGCCGCTTTCGGCGACCTGATCGCGGCCAGTTCTCCGGACTGGATCCTGCTCGCCGGCTACATGCGGGTGCTTTCACCCGCATTCTGCACGCGGTTCGCCGGGCGTCTGCTGAACATCCACCCGTCCCTGCTGCCCCTTTACCCGGGACTGCACACCTACCAACGGGCCCTGGCGGAGGGCGTTGCCGAGCATGGCAGCACCGTGCATTTCGTCACCGCCGAACTCGACGGGGGCCCACGCATCGCGCAGACCCGCGTGGGAGTCCTCGCCGGTGACACCGTCGAGACACTTTCAGCGCGCGTTCAGGCGGCGGAGCGCAAGCTTTATCCCGAGGTCGCGGGCTGGGCTGCCACGGGTCGACTCGAATGGAACGCCGGTCGCCCGCGCCTCGACGGCATGCCGCTCGACTCGCCACGGGATGTCGCCCTTCCCTGACGGCGGGAGACTCGTGCCCTGGAGGTTCCATGACCCGACGCCTTTGCCACGCCTGGCTCCTCGGCGCCTCCTGCGCTCTGCTCGCCAGTCCATCTCCCGGCGCACAACCCCCGCTGCCCCCGGGTCCCCCGACCCTGGCCAGAAGCCAGGCTGATGCCGCACTGGCCCCGCATACGGCCCGATTCGCGGTGAGTTACCGCGGTCTCGACGCCGGAACCAGCGAGGTGAGGCTCGAGCGGCAGGGTCAGGGAAACGGCGGTGCAACGCGCTACGTCTTCACCAACCGCTCCAGGCCGAAGGGGATGGCGGCCCTGTTTCTTCCGGGAACCCTCACCCAGCGCAGTGACTTCACCGTGGGCCCCCAGGGGCTGCGACCCCTCGACTATTCGCTGGACGATGGCGGCAAGTCGACTGCACGGGACGTCCGTCTCGCCTTCGATTGGGCAGGCCACCGCATCACCGGCGTGGCCGAGAACAAGTCGGTGGACTTGCCGCTGGCCGAGGGTGTCCAGGATGCCCTCACGCTGGGGTTGCAGGTCCGTTGGCTGCTCCAGCAGGGCCGCGTCCCGGGACGATTGGTGATGGTGGAGAAGGACAAGCCGAAGGAATACGACTACGCCCTGGAAGGCGAGGAACGACTGCAGACGGCCATCGGCCCGCTCGATACGGTGATTTGGCGCTCCCGGCGCCCAGGCTCGGACCGCGTGACGCGGACCTGGTACGCGCCCGACCTGGGGCATCTCGCGGTCAAGGTGGAGCAGGTGGACGGCGACCAGCGATTGATGGCACTGCGGTTGCTGGCCTGGCAGCGACTCCAGACGGGCACCCCGTGACGGACGTCGGCGAACCCTGCCCGCCGTGCAGGGCCCCGCCCATCAGGTGCGCGGCAGGGTGACCCCGCGCTGACCCTGGTACTTGCCACCGCGATCCGCATAACTGGTACCGCAGACCTCGTCGCTCTCGAAGAAAAGCATCTGCGCCACGCCCTCGTTGGCGTAGATTTTCGCCGGCAACGGCGTGGTGTTCGAGAACTCGAGCGTCACATGCCCCTCCCACTCCGGCTCCAGTGGCGTCACGTTGACGATGATGCCGCAGCGGGCATACGTGCTCTTGCCGAGACAGACGGTCAGCACGCTGCGCGGGATGCGGAAGTACTCTACCGTCCGCGCCAAGGCGAAGCTGTTCGGGGGAATGATGCAGACGTCGGCCTCGACATCGACGAAGCTCTGCGGATCGAAGGCCTTGGGATCGACGATCGTGCTGTTGATGGGGGTGAAGATCTTGAACTCGCGCGAGCAGCGCACATCGTAGCCATAGCTTGACGTGCCGTAGGACACGATCTTCTGCCCGTCGACGCTGCGCACCTGCCCGGGCTCGAACGGGTCGATCATCCCGTGCTGCTGGGCCATGCGGCGGATCCAGTGGTCGGCCTTGATGCTCATCGCCCGCTCCCGGTCAGGTATCGTCCATGGAAATCGTCGGTGCCGGAGGCGCGGCACGCAAGGCGAGTTCGGCTGCCGCACGGCGGGCCGCCGCGTGGTACAGCGCTGCCACCGGCCCTTCCGGATCAGCCACCACCGTTGGCCTGCCCTCATCGGCATCTTCGCGGATGCGCCGCGCCAACGGCAGACGCCCGAGCAGGGGCACCTGGTACTCCGCCGCCATGCGCTCGCCACCACCCTCGCCGAACACCGCCTCCTCGTGACCGCAGCGACTGCAAGTGTGCAGCGCCATGTTCTCGATGATGCCCAATACCGGGACCTGCACCTTCTCGAACATCTTCAGGCCCTTGCGAGCGTCGAGCAAGGCGATGTCCTGGGGTGTGGTGACGATGACCGCGCCGCTGACCGGAACCCGCTGCGCCAGCGTCAGCTGGATATCGCCGGTTCCCGGGGGCATGTCGACGACGAGGTAGTCGAGTTCGCCCCAGCGGGTATCGCCGAGCAATTGCGTCAGCGCCTGGGTGACCATCGGCCCCCGCCAGACCATAGGCTGTTCGGCATCGATCAGGAAGCCGATGGAAATCGCCTCGATCCCGTGCGCCCGCAACGGCTCGAACGACTTGCCGTCCCGGGAAAGCGGGCGCTGTCCCTGCAAGCCGAGCAGCAAGGGCAGGCTTGGTCCGTAAATGTCCGCGTCCAGCACACCGACCCGTGCGCCTTGGGCGGCCCAGGCAAGGGCAAGATTCACCGCGACCGTGCTCTTGCCGACGCCGCCCTTGCCGGAGGCGACGGCAATGACGTTGCGAATGCCCGGCAGCGGCGTCAGGCTGCCCTGGACCGGCCCGGTCGGGATGCGCGCCGCGAGTTCGAACGTGACCTGCGCCTCGGGCAGCGCGAGCACGGACGCCAGCGCCGGTCGCAGCGCGGCGGCATGTCCGCCCGACGGGCCGCCGACCGGAAACGGCAATTCCGCCAGTACGCGCACCAACCCGCCGGCACGCTCCACCTGCACCGGACCGAGACTGCCGAGTGGCCGACCCACGACGGGGTCTGGACAAGCGGCAGCGAGTGCCGTCAGGGCGGTCGACGGGGAATCGGAAGTTGTCATGCCGGGCTCGGAAACCGCGTATCGGGAGACCCGGCATGATAGCGGAAAATGCGACTCAAGCCCCTGATTCGGCGGGGAGTTGGGCCCGGGACCCTGTGGCATAATCGACGCGATGGGTCTCTTCACTTCCATGCGAGCGGACCGACTCCTCGCCACCATCCGGGAGGCGTCGGATCCAGGGCGACCGGAAATCCGTGCCGCGGCGACCAAACTCGCGGGACTCGGACAGTCCGTGGTTCCCTTGATCATCGCGGAATTGGGCCGCAGCGAACGCGCTGCCACGCTCGCATTCGTGGAAATCCTCGCCCAACTGGCGGACGCGCGGTCGCTGCCGGAATACGTCAAGGGGCTGGCGGATCCGAACCCACGGGTGGCTGCCGGCGTTGGCTGGGCCCTCTCATCGGCCCGGAATGTTCCCGCCGGCGCCATCCTCGACCTGCTTCAGGTTCGCGACCTGCCCCGGGCGCAGGTCATGGAAATCGTCAACGCGCATCGCAGCCGTTTCACCGTACGCGATCTCCTCCAGGCGGCATATGGGCAGGAAGGGACGGACCGCACCGCCATCTTCCGCATCATCGGCGAGGTGATGGGGGCGGGCGACGTCCCGGACTTGGTGGCGCGCATCGAAGGCAAGGACCCGGTGGCCCGCCTGAACATCATCCAGCTGCTGGCGCGCTTCGATGACCCCCTGGTCAGAACGGCCTTGCAGGGCCAGTTGCGCGACGCGAACCGACTGGTACGGAGTGCGGCCCTCACCGCACTGGCCGGCATGCAAGGCCCGGTCGATGTGGCGGGTGTGGCAAGACTGCTGCGTGATACCGACATGGAGGTCCAGAACCGCGCGGTGGAAGTGCTGATCCGTGCCGGCGATCCCACGGTGGTGCGCCATCTGGTGGAGGTCCTGAAGGACGAGAACGAGTACG
>JBJTPC010000403.1:0-10144 GCA_046074905.1 Gammaproteobacteria bacterium | reverse complement strand
GGCGGGTGGCGAACGACTGCTGGGTCGGCAAGACCCTGCAGCTGCTGGCATCTACGTTTTCAAGGGCATCCCCTACGCCGCGCCCCCGATCGGCGAGCGACGTTGGGCACCCCCGCAGCGGCCGACTCCCCGCACTGGTTTGCAGCCGGCGGACAGGTTCGCGCCCGGCTGCTTCCAGGACAGCTACAACACGGACTGGTATCGCCGCGTCGCGGCAGCCTTCGGGGCTCCGCCCACGGTGTTCAACGATGTCCCGTTCAGCGAGGATTGCCTCTACCTGAACATCTGGACACCGGGAAAGAGGGCCGCCGGTCCGCTGCCCGTGATGGTCTGGCTCCATGGTGGCAGCAACAAGGGCGGATGGAGCTTCGAGCCGAACTACCACGGTGCACGCCTCGCCGCCGCGGGTCCGGCGGTCATCGTCACGGTCGGTTATCGCCTGGGGGTGTTCGGTTTCTTCACGCCCCCCGGGTTGCCCGCGGAAGCTTCACCCAATTTCGGTCTGCTCGACCAACTCGCCGCGTTGCGCTGGGTGCAGCGGAATATCCGCGCTTTCGGCGGTGATCCACGTCGCGTGACTCTCTTCGGCGAATCCGCCGGCGCACGCAACCTCGGTCTGCTCATGGATTCGCCGGCCAGCCGGGGTCTGTTCCGGCGCGCCATCGTGCAAAGCGGTGGTTATGAACTCGCGGACCGCGACACGCCGGCGATGCGACGCGAGGCGGGTCGTATCGTCGGCACGGCGCTGGCGCGGCAAGCGGCCGCTTCGCCGGCGGACATGGACAGCCCGGAGGCCCTGGCCTGGACGCGAGCGCAGCCTGCCACGCTGGTGTTTGCGACGGCCAAGCAGGTCTTGCCGGGTCATGGCTACAACCCGGTGGTCGACGGCGACGTGGTGGTCTCTCCACCGGCGGCCGCCCGACGGGGCCACCTGCCCTACGACCTGTTGCTCGGTTTCAACGGCAACGAAAACCACATGTACGACCAGGGAGATGCGGCCGGCTTCGAACGCTACCTGCGCGAGTGGCCCGCGCCGGTTGCCGAGGTGCTGCTGAACCGGGCCCGGCAGGAAGCCGACGAGCGTCGTGGACGGGACGTGGTGAACACGTTCATCGACAATGCCTGTCCGGGGTACCTGACGGCTGCGGCCGTGCAGCGTGCAGGACGGTCTGCCTGGCTCTATCGATTCATGCGGGTCCGGGAGGGGCAGGGCGGCCAGCGCCTGCTGGCCTACCACGGCGCCGAGATTCCCTACGTGTTCGGTACCCATGACGCCTGGATGCCAACCACGGAAGTGGACCGTGCCCTCTCCGCCACGATGATGCGCTACTGGCTCAATTTCGCGGCAACGGGCAATCCCGTGGCCCCCGCCGGTTCAGTGGTCGGTGAGGGCGAAACCGCCGCGTTGCCGCCGTGGCCGGCATTTGCCGGACCGCGGCCCCAGGTACAGGTACTTGACCTGCCGATCCGCAGCGAGCCCGCGCCGGATTTCGCCCTCTGCCAGGACCTTGCGGACTTGCTTTATCCGCCCTGAGGCTGGTCGCGTGCCGAATCCTCTGCCCATAATGTCCGGATGGAACTGACGCTCGAATCCTTCACCCACCTCGGCCGTCCCGGCCTGCGCCTGGCCGGGCGGCTGAACGGCAACACGGCACTGCAACTCGAGCAGTTCTTGGCCGGGACCGAACCGGCGCCCGACTGGTGGGACCTCTCGGCGCTCGTGTTCCTGTCCAGTGCCGGACTGCGCGTCCTGATTGCCCACGAAAAGCGTCGACGGCGGCTCGGTGTGGCCAGTTCGACGCTGGTGGGCACGCCGGCAGCCGTCCGTGAAGTGCTGGAACTCACCGGCTTGACGGACTTCTGGCAACTGCTGCCCGCCCTGCCGGCCGCGCCCCGTGACACGGCCGCCGTTGCTTCACCCATGGCACGCGGCACGCAGGTCGAAGTCGCTGCCGGCGCGGAATGGTTGCCGCTGCCCGTCACGCACGGCGCGCTGGTCCAATGGCGCGATGCGGCGGGCGAAGGGGCGAGCCTGTCCAGTCTGCCGCTGGCCTTCGGGCGCGCCGGATTGGGAGTGAGTCGCGAGGTTGCGGCACGACGCCCCTTCCGGTTTCTCACGCTGGGCAGCCTGCTGACGCTGCATCACGAGGATGGCGAGACCGATGCGCTGCAAGTGGCGCAGCCCGCCCAGCGCTTCCTGCGTCTGGAGACGGCCTGGTTGCTCGAAGGCGAGCCGGCAGGACGGCTGCGGCTCACCGCGACGCTGCCCTGGCATCATCTCCCCGCCTGTCTGCCTCCGGCTCTGCAGCGGGGGTGGTTGGGCCTCTTCGCCGTGCTGCCAAACGATGATTACGGGCTGGACATCGTGGTCGCAGTGGCTTCGCCACCGGCAGCGGAAGGACCACGACATACCGAGGGGGTGCGGTTGACGGTGGCCGCCTCGGGCATGGATATGCTGCAAGGCTGCGTGACCGTTTCCGCGGCCATCGAGGCCTTGCAGGACCTCATTTCGGCAGGTCCCTCGAGCGAGTTGCCGGCCCAACTGCCAGCCGGAAGTCTGCTGTGGATATGGGCGGTCGCCGCACCCGTGCCGGCCGCCAGTCATGCCCTGGCCATCGAGGGCACGGGGTTCGATGACGCCACCGAGCTGTTGACGCGCAGCCTGTATGCGGACTGCCGACGAGTGCGGTTGTCGCGCCTGTCTGGCGGCTTTTCCGCTGCCACCTGGCTGGTGGACAGCGAGGATGCGGAGGGACGCCGGTACCTGCCAACCGTGCTCAAGGTGGGTCCGCCGACGATGATGAATCGCGAAAACGCCGCGCATGAGGCCCATGTCCGGCCGTTCATCCTCAACAATGCCTCGGTCGCTCTGGGCCACGCCACGCAAGGCGATGCGGTGGGCCTGCGCTACAACTTCGTGGGCGTGACTGGCGACACCGGCGACCTGAAGACCCTGGCCCGACGTTGGCAGGAGGGTGATCACGTCGCCGTGGTGGAGGCGTTCGGGCAACTGGCGGCCGAGATCCTGCGGCCCTGGTATGGCCAGGCGCGCCGGCGTGCGACGCGGCTCTATGCGGATCATTCCCCGCTGCGCTTGTTCCCCGGACTGCTCGACGCCGCGCAGGCCCTGCTGCCGGAACTCTACGCCGCGCGGCGTCTGCCTTGCCCCGCGCTCGGTCGTGACCTGCCCAATCCATGGCGCTTTCTCGAGGAGCGCTGGACTCGCCTCGCCGAACACGTCATCGACTGCCCGATGGCCATCACCCACGGCGATCTCAACCTCAACAACCTGCTCACCGATGGCCGCGGCAATCTTTACGTCATCGACTTCTCGGAGACCCGCGAGCGCTCGGTGGCCAGCGACTTCGCGCGCAACGAACCCGTGTTCCTGCTGGAGCGGGCCGCACTGGAACGGGAGCCGGATGATGCCCGGTTCCTGAAAGATGTCGCTCGCCTCTACAGCGCGGCAACTCCGTGGCATGCCGTACCCGAGGATCTGGTGACGATTCCACCGGAATCACGCAGCTTTCTGCGCGAGATGCGTCGACTTGCCCATGTGCACCTCGGCGACGAGGCTCCCTTGCAGGCCTGGCTGCTGCCGGTGCTGGAGTGGACCCTCCCGATCACGCTGTTCGGCAATCTGCCCGAGCGGCAGCGCCGCCTTGCCACCTGGGTGGCGGCGCTGCAACTCGAGCGGCTAGAGCTGGTCGCGCAGGAGGCGACGCAGGATCTTGCCTGAGGCCGACTTCGGGACCGCATCGATGAACGTCACGCGGTGCAGTTGCTTGTAGGTCGCCACCTGCCCGGCGATGAAGGAGCGGATTTCCTCTGCAGTCGCCGTGACCCCCGGCTTGAGCACCACGAAGGCGACGGGCAGTTCGCCGGCCTCCTCGTCCGCCTGTCCTATGACCGCAGAGTCCGCCACGGCCGGGTGCGTCAGCAGCAGTCCCTCGAGCTCGGCGGGTGGAACCTGGAATCCCTTGTACTTGATCAGTTCCTTGAGACGATCCACGACGAACAGGTAGCCGTCCTCGTCGACGTAGCCGATATCGCCGGTGTGCAACCAACCATCGGCATCCCTAGTCTGGGCCGTGGCCTCGGGATTGCGGTGATAGCCGACCATCACCATCGGACCGCGCACCCACAACTCGCCGCGGCGCCCCGGTCCCACGGACTCGCCGGATTCCGGATCGACGATGCGCGCCTCGGCATTCGCGACGAGCACGCCGACGGCGCCCGGCTTGTTGCGTCCGCTGGGCGTGAGGTGGGAGACCGGCGACATCTCGGTCATCCCGTAGCCCTGCACGATGGGGCAGCCAAGGCGCCGCGAGGCCTCGTCCGCCACTTCGGCCGAGAGCGGGGCCGCACCGCTGAAGATCACCCGTACCCGGCTGAAATCGACGTCGGCCACGGCAGGATGCTTGGCCAGTACCACCGCCACCGGTGGCGCGATGAACGAGAGGGTGATCCCGTAGCGTGCGTGGGCCTGCAGGAACAGCTCGAGATCGAAGCGGGGCATCGTCACCACGGTGCCGCCGAAGGCCAGCGCGGTGTTCATGATCACCTGCTGCCCGTAGATGTGGAAGAACGGCAGGAAGCCCATCAGCACGTCATCCGCGCAGTAACCCATGGCCGTGCCCACCTGGAAGAGGTTGGCCACCATGCTGCGGTGCGTGAGCTCGACACCTTTGGACAAGCCCGTGGTGCCGGAGGAAAACGGCAAGGCCACGATGGTGGCGGGGTCCGCAGGCGTTTCCAGCGGCAGGGGGTCGCCGAACCAGGCGGTCAGCGGGGACGCCCCGGCGCACTCGCCGATGACTGCGAACTCCTGGACTTCGGTGCCGACCGCGGCCGCTTGCGCCAGGGCCAGCATCGACGGGATGGTGATGACCCGGCGTGCGCGCGTGTTATCCAGCTGATGATGGACCTCGCGTTCGCTGTAGCTCGGGTTGATGGTGGTGATGACTGCACCGGCGAGGATGATGCCGTGCATCACCAGGGCGTATTCGGGGAGGTTGGGCAGCATCACTGCCACTGCCTCTCCTGGGCTGACACCCCGAGCCCGCAAGCCACCTGCCAACCGGCAGGCGCCGTCAAGCAGTTGGGCGTAAGTCAACCCGCGGCCGCTGGCGGCGTCGACCAGCGCCAGCTTGTCGCCCAGCGCGGCCGCATGCCGCAAGGCGACCTGGGGCAGCGGGAGGTCGGGCAGGTCGATGGACGGAAACGGGCTACGGTAGATGTAGGGTTGCACGGTTGGCGCGGTCTGGTTCATGGATATCCCCTGGCAGCCAGGTCGGTGGTGCCGCCGATTGTAGTCGTCCCCCAATCCGTGCGGCTCGACTAAAGTACGAGTCTGTTCGACGCGGGAGGTTCCATGAAACTGGCAGGACGGATTGCGCTCGTCACCGGCAGCAGTTCCGGTATCGGGCGCGGGGTGGCGCTGGCTTTCGCACGTGAGGGTGCCGCGGTGGCCATCAACCATCCCGGACCGGCCGAGGCGGCCGCGGCGCAGGCGGTGGTCGAGGAGATCGAGGCGCTGGGCGGCCGGGCGGTCGTCGTGCCGGCCGATGTCAGCGACGAGCATCAGGTGGCGGCGATGGTCATGGCCACCGAGCGGCAGCTCGGGCCGATCGATATCCTGGTCAACAATGCGGGTATCGCTGCCGCCGGCGCGGTCCACGAACTCGAGCCCGCGATCTGGGATCGCGTGATCGCCGTCCACCTCCGTGGCACCTTCCTGGTCACGCGCGCGGTACTGCCGGGAATGTATGCGCGCGGCAGGGGTCGAATCATCAACACCGCCTCGCAGCTGGCCTACAAAGGCGCTCCCGGATTCTCGGCCTACACCGCCGCCAAGGGAGGCATTCTCTCGTTCACGCGCAGCACTGCGCTCGAGATCGGCGCCCGCGATATCACCATCAACTGTGTGGCGCCGGGGGCGACCCTCACCCCGATCCTGGCGGATGTGCCCCGTGACGTGCTGGAGCAGATCCGGGCAGCCATCCCGCTCGGTCGCCTGGCGGAGGTGGCGGACATCGTCGGCAGCTACGTCTTCCTCGCCAGCGACGAGGCGCGCCACTATCAGGGTCAGTGCCTCAGTCCCAATGGCGGGGACGTGTTCCTCTAGCGTTTCTTCTGACTGGTTCACACCTGCGGGATTCCACCCTGTTTGGGGGTAAATCCGCCCCCTAGAATGGCGTCATCCCGATCCGGAGTCCGCCATGCGTCGTCCCGCCGCCTTGTTCCTGCTCGCCCTCGGTATCAGCCATGCCAGTCTCGCCGCGGTGCCCGACACCGCGTACCCGCGTGCGGTGGCGGCCGGTTACAAGGCCTTGATGGCTTGCGGCGCCCTGTTCAACGGCGGCCGCGAGCTGTCGCAGGTCGAGGCGACGGAACTCGACGGCATCTACCCTGAATACAACGTCTTGATGAAGACGCTGGTCGCCGACGTTGATGTCGGTAGCGCCACCGTGAAGGTCGGTTACAGCACGACCATGCCGCCGCGTGCGGCATCCTGGCGGAAGGGGCAGGGCTGCACCTTGCGGCCGATCGGCTGGTCGCTGCCACGGGATGCGCAGCCGGTTCGGGCCAAGTGGGTCTCGCCCGCCGAGCCGCTGGAAACGGATGCCGCGCCCTGGCCGCAGGGCGATGCCGGTGCGCTGGCTCCCAAGCCGCCGAAGACCCTGGCGCCGGTCGTGGCCCGCAGCTTCACTCCGGAGGGCTACGGCAACGGCTCCCGTACCACCGGCGTGGTCGTGGTCGCCGGTGGCAAGATCGTCGCCGAGCAATATGCCGCGGGCTTCTCGCTGCATACCGCCCAGCGCACCTGGTCCGTCGCCAAGAGCCTCACCGCGACCCTGATGGGAGTCATCGCGCAGACTGGCTGGCTGCGCATCGACAGCTATGCCGACATCCCCGAATGGGATGCCACCGCCTTCTCCGATCCGCGTCGCAACATCACGCTGGAGCACCTGTTGCGCATGTCGAGTGGCCTGTACACGCCGGATCCGGGGTCCCGGACGGATGCGCTCTATTTCGGTGGCGCCTCGGTACAGGAACTGGCGCCGACATGGCCGGTGGAGGTTCCGCCAGGCCAACGCTTCCGCTATTCCAACATCGATACCCTGCTGGCGGTGCGTGCCGTGCGGACCAACGCACCCTCGGAGGCCGAGTACCAGGCCTGGCCGAGCCAGTTCTTCCGCACGCTTGGCATGACGCGCACCGTCGCCGAGCGTGATTGGCGCGGCAACTTCATGCTGTCGAGCCAGGTATGGAGCACGGCCCGCGACCTCGCTCGTTTCGGGATGCTGTATCTCAACGAAGGCGTCTGGAACGATGAGCGCCTCCTGCCCCTCGACTGGGACAAGGATGTGGCGAAGGCCTTCGGGCCCCAACCCGAGGGTCCGTTCGGCTACGGCTTGTCGTTCTGGTTGATGAACTCGTCGACCGGCGTGCCGCCGGACACCTTCTCCGCCCAGGGCAACCGCGGCCAGTATGTGGTGATCGTGCCTTCACGGCAGGTGGTGATCGTGCGCCGCGGCGAGGATCCCGCGGGCGCCGGCTTCGATATCGCGAAATTCACGGCGGACGTGCTCGCCACGCTGCCGCAGAAGTAACCCGCTGGCCGGCGCAGGGTGCTGCGCCGGCCCCGGCAACTAGATGTAGCGGGCGCGCAGCAGGGCCGCGGCATCGGCGTCGAGCAAGTCCGCCCGGCGTACCTCTTCGAACCTCGCCAGCAGATCCTCGACCCGCAGCCGCCGCTTCTCGGCGCCGCGAACGTCGTGGATCACCTGCCCCCGATGCATCATCACCAGGCGGTCACCATAGGTCACCGCCTGTTGCATCGAGTGCGTCACCATCAACGCCGTCAGCCGGTCACGGGTGATGATCTGGTCGGTCACGCGCACCACCTGCTCGGCACTGCGCGGATCGAGCGCTGCCGTATGCTCGTCGAGCAGGAGCAGCTTCGGGCGCAGCCAGGTCGCCATCAACAGCGTGAGCGCCTGCCGCTGGCCACCGGAGAGGCTGCCAATGGCGTTGTCGAGACGCGTCTCCAGCCCCATGCCCAGGCCGCGGATGGCCTCGATCATGCGCTCACGCCCGGCGCCGGCGAGCGCGAAACCCAGCCCCCGACGCTGGCCCCGCCGCGAGGCGAGCGCCAGGTTCTCCGCCACCGAGAGCGTGGGGGCAGTACCGCTGAAGGGATTCTGGAAGACGCGCCCGATATGCACCGCACGTCGATGTTCAGGCCACTGCGTGACCTCCTGCCCATCGATGTCGATGCGACCCTCGTCGACGATGAAGGTACCGGCGACGGCATTGAGCAACGTCGACTTTCCCGAGCCATTGGTACCGATGACGACGAGGAAGGATCCCTCCTCGAGCGTCAAGTCAACACCCTGCAGGGAACGCACTTCGTTGGCGGTTCCGGCATTGAATGTCTTGCGCAATCCGGTCAGTTCAAGCACGGGAACCTCCCGGAGTGCCGGCGAGCGCGCGGCGACGCAGCCTGGCGAAAGTGCCCGGCAAGACCAAGGCGCCGAACACGAACACCGCGGTGATGAGTTTCAGGTCGTTCGGGTCGAGACCCCAGCGCAGCGCCACCGCGACGAGCAGGCGGAACAGCACCGATCCGAGGATGGCCCCGATGAGCAGGTAACCGAAGCGCGTGGTACCGACCAGCGCCTCGCCGATGATGACGCTCGCCAGACCCCAGACGAGCATGCCGATGCCCATGCCGACGTCCACGAATCCCTGGTACTGCGCGAGCAGCGCACCGGCCGTGGCAACCAAGGCGTTGGACAGGGCCAGGCCGCCCGTCAGCAGTACGCCGTCGCTGGATCCCAGTGCGCGCACCATCTGGTCGTTGTCGCCCGTGGCGCGCATCGCGAGGCCGAGGTGCGTACGAAAAAACGCGTGCAGCAGCAGCGCGACACCAATCAACAGCATTACGGTCAAGCCAAGCAGGGTGAGGTCGCGGATCTGCGCATCGCGGCCGAACAACTGCACGGCGCCCTCACCGAACCAGCGGGCCAGCGTCGCTGCCTCGTCGGCGAGGGTGGTCACGTTCATCAGCGGCACGTTGCTCTTGCCCATCACGTGGAGGTTCACGGAGTAGAGCGCGGTCATCACGATGATGCCGGACAGCAGCGCATTGATCCGGAACCGCGTGTGCAGCACGCCGGTCACCAGGCCGGACAAGGCCCCGGCGACCGCCGCCGCACCCGTGGCGAGCCAGGGATCGTGGCCCACCACCAGCAGGGCGGCCGCCACGGCCGCGCCCAGCGTCACCGAACCCTCGGCCGTCATGTCCGGGAAATGGAAGACCCGGAAACTGATGAACACGCCGAGTGCCAACAACGCAAGGATGAGCCCGATGATCAGGGCTCCCAACAGCAGGCTCATGGGGTCCCCTCCAGCGACAGGGGTGCGGCCCAGAGCGCGCCACGCGTGAAAGCGCTCTCCAGGACCGCACCGGGATCGCGGTCGTCGGCCAGCAGGTGCAGGACATCCTGCACCGTTTCATGCTCGAACCAGGGGCGTACCACCTGCTCGATTGCCAGGCTGCCGCGCGGCAGTGCGCGGAAGCGGAACACGGCGGCATGCAGATGGCCTTCCTGCGCACTGCTGCCACCGAGCGGACGCAGGAAGGGCCGGAGCCCGTTCGGCACGGCGCCGGCGCGTGCCACCACGCCGCAGACCACCGCCGAGGCGCGCACATGGGCCCGCTCCGTGGTCAGGGACAGCCAGCGCCGGACTTCCGGGAATGCCAGGGGATCGTGGGCCAGTTCCGAGGCTGGGCTGCGCCGGAGGGCGGCACCCACCAACCCGGCCGATTCCCCGGCGATCACCACGCAGGCGAGATCCGTCCCGGTCATGTCGAGCGCAAGATCCGCCAAGGTGCCCACCGGTACCGATTCCCGCGACTGGACCGGCTCGAAACGTGCCAGACGGGAAAAGCTGCCCGTGCAGGCTATGCCGTAGAGGGACTGCAGTGTGGGCACGTAACTGCCCTCGGTGAGCAGCGTGTCGCAACTGCGGGAGCCGTCGCCCGGCTGGTCGGCGGCGGCCCCCGCCACGGCGAGGAATTCGCCGTAACGCTCGCGGCATTCCGTGGACGATTCGCCGAAGGCACCGAGTCCCA
>JBJTPC010000402.1:0-5149 GCA_046074905.1 Gammaproteobacteria bacterium | reverse complement strand
CGTCGAGCGCATCCGCGAGGCGATGGCGGCGGTCCCGGAACAACTGGCCGCCGGGGCGTCACCCCCGGTTCCGCTGCTCCAGCTACGCTCGTTCCAGTCGCGTCTCCACTGGCATTGCCACTTCATGCAGAAGCTGGAGAGCGAACCGGCCATCGAGCATCGCTGTTTCAATCGCGCCTACGAACACCTCCGCGACGACCTGCCGGCGCCGTTGGCCCGGGAACGCTTGCGCGCGTGGTTCGCTGCCGAGACGGGATTTCCGTTCGTCGATGCCTGCATGCGCTTCCTGCAGACGACGGGTTGGATCAACTTCCGGATGCGCGCGATGCTCGCCTCGTTCGCGGCCTACGACTTGTGGTTGGACTGGCGGCTCTGGCGTGATCCGCTGGCCCGCCAATTCATCGACTACGAGCCGGGCATCCACATCAGCCAGGCGCAGATGCAATCGGGAGTGACCGGCATCAACACCTTGCGCCTGTACAACCCGGTCAAGCAGGGACGTGACCAGGATCCGCAGGGCGATTTCATCCGTGCCTGGGTGCCGGCATTGGCACGGGTGCCCGCTTCCCACATCCACGAGCCCTGGACCATGGATGGCTTGCTGCAGGCGGAGAGCGGATGTCGACCGGGCCAGGACTATCCGCTGCCGCTCGTCGATCATGCTGCCGCCGTGCGGCACGCCCGCGAGCGTATCGCGGTCATCCGCCATGCTCCCGCGACCCGCGCGGAATCTGCCCGTGTCTTCGATCGTCATGGCAGCCGTCTGGGACCCCGCGGGCGGCGAGCGCGACAGGGCTTGCGCGAACGCCGCCTGCGCGGCGAGGATGCCCCGGCGATATCCGCTCCGTCACCGCAATGGGGCCTGTTTCCGGAGAGCGACCCATGACCAGCCTGCCAGTCCTCCTCGCCACCTTGCCGCAGCGAGGCCGGGTGACCTGGATCGGGGTCAGGCCCGCGCGCCGGGTGATGCCCCTCGCAGTGGATTCCGTCGAAGCCCGTCCCGGCGAGGGACTCGTCGGCGACCGCTTCAGCGGCACGGTGCGCTCGAAACGCCAGGTCACGCTCATCCAGGCCGAGCATCTGGTCGCCGCCGGCGCGATGCTCGGTCGCGAGGCCCTCGACCCGGCGCTCACCCGCCGCAATCTGGTGGTGTCCGGCATCAACCTCCTGGCGCTGCGACGCTCGGTGTTCCGCGTCGGCAGCGTGTTGCTGCAGGGAACCGGACCATGTGCCCCCTGTTCCAGGATGGAGGAGCACTTCGGACCCGGCGGTTACAATGCCCTGCGCGGGCATGGCGGCATCACCGCCCGCGTGCTCGAGCCGGGGCTCATCCGTCTCGGGGATGAGGTGCTGCTGGTCGAGGCCGGTGCCCTGGAGCCTGGCGAAGAGGATTGATGTCCGGGAATCACGGCGCCTGGCGCCGGGCGCTGCAACATCGCGAGTTCGCGCTCTACGTCGCCGGCAAGACCGCCAACCAGCTCGCGCTGCAGGTGCTGCATGTCGCGGTGGGCTGGCAGGTCTACTCGCTCACCCAGAATCCCCTGCACCTGGGGCTGATCGGCCTGTCCCAGTTCCTGCCCTTCGTGCTCCTGGTCCTGCCTGCGGGGCAATTGGCGGACCGCGTCGACCGGAAGCTGATCATCGTCTGCTGCTACGCCCTGCACCTTTTCGCCGGCGTCGCGCTGCTGGCCCTCGCGCTCGGCGGGCGGGTGAGTGTCCTGCCAATCTTCGTGGTGATGGCGCTGCTTGGCCTGGCGCGGGCCTTCACCTCGCCCGCGCAGCAGTCGCTGCTGCCCAATCTAGTACCGCCGGCGTTCTTCGCGCAGGCCGTTGCCATCAACAGTTCCACCTGGCAACTCGCGGCCATCACCGGTCCGGCCCTCGGCGGTCTGCTGACCGTGGCGGGAGCCGGGGTGGCCTACGGGGTGAGCGTGGCCCTGCTGGCACTGGGCCTGGTGCTGACGATGCTGGTGAAGGCGCCGCCGATGCCCGAGCGCCTCCCGGGGGATACGGAAGCGTCCCGCTGGCATGAAGTGTTGGCCGGCCTGCGCTTCGTCTGGAATCGACCGATGGTGCTGGGGGCGATGTCGCTTGACCTGTTCGCGGTGCTGTTCGGTGGGGCGACGGCGCTGCTGCCGGCGGTCGCCAGCGACATTCTCGAGGTGGGACCGGCCGGCCTCGGGCTGTTGCGCGCCGCGCCCGGCGTGGGGGCGACGGCGGTGGCGATGGTCCTGGCCTGGCGTCCACCCGTGCGGCACTGCGGGCGCTGGCTGTTTGCCGGGGTCGCCCTGTTCGGCCTGTCGACGCTCGCCTTCGGCCTGTCGACCCACTTCACCGCCTCCTTGCTGGCACTGGTGGTGATGGGGGGTGCCGACATGCTGGGTGTCTACTTCCGCCAACTGCTGGTCCAGTTGGAAACACCCGATTCCCTGCGCGGTCGCGTCAGTGCCGTGAATTCGATGTTCATCGGGGCCTCCCACGAACTCGGCGAGTTCGAGTCCGGGGTCACGGCCGCCTGGTGGGGAGTGCGGCCGGCCATCGTGGTCGGCGGGGTCGCCACGCTGGCGGTCACGGCGCTCTGGACGCGCTGGTTCGGCGTGCTCTACCGCCTCGACCGGATGCCGCTGCACCGCCGTTCCGATTGACCCTTGCGCAGGCTCATGGACTGTATATAAATACAGCCCATGAGCCTGTTTCCCGTCCCCGGCCCGCAGACCGGACGCGGCGCCACCCAGAGCCCGCCCCCGCGATTCCGTCCCGTCCGGCTGGAGCCGGACCTCGCCGCGCTGGCGGCGGCGCAGGCGGCTGCCCTCGCCGCGGAGGATGCCGCCCTCGCGCCGCGTCATCCGGCGACGCAGGTGTTGCCCGATACGGCGCGCTCGGTGCTGTCCCACAACCAGTCACCGGACGTGTTTTTCGACCGTTCCCTCAATCCCTATCGGGGTTGCGAGCATGGCTGCATCTACTGCTACGCGCGGCCGACGCACGCGTATCTGGATCTCTCGCCGGGCCTGGACTTCGAGACCCGGCTGTTCGCGAAGCACGAGGCGCCGGCGCTGCTGCGCGCGGCGCTGGCACGGCCCGGCTATCGGTGCCTGCCGATCACGCTGGGCGCCAACACCGATGCCTACCAGCCGCTGGAGCGCGAACTGCGCATCACGCGCGGTGTGCTGGAGGTGCTCCACGAGTGCCGTCATCCGCTCACGGTCATCACCAAGGGGAGCCTCGTGACGCGGGACATCGACCTGCTTGCCCCGCTGGCTGCGGCGCGTCGCGCCGCCGTGTTCATCAGCCTGACCACCCTGGACGATCGCCTGAAGCGCAGCCTGGAGCCGCGAGCCGCCGCGGGCGCGGCACGGCTGCGGACCATCCGCGAGCTGTCTGCGGCGGGGATTCCCGTGGTGGCCCTGCTCGCGCCGATCATCCCTGCGGTGAACGACCATGAACTCGAGGACCTCGTGGCTGCCGCCGCGGAGGCGGGTGCCCGTGCGGCCAGTTGGCAACTGGTCCGTCTTCCGCTGGAAGTGGCGCCGCTGTTCCGCGATTGGTTGCAGCAGCACCTGCCCTTGCGTGCCCGTCACGTCATGTCGGTCCTGCAGCAGATGCGCGGTGGACGGGACAACGATCCGCGCTTCGGACAGCGGATGCGCGGCGAAGGCCCTTACGCACAGTTGCTGGCGCGGCGTTTTGCCGTCGCCGTCCAGCGTCACGGCCTCGGCGAGCGCGCCGCCGTACTGGACCTCGACTGCAGCGGGTTCCTGCCACCGGTATTCAGCGGGTCGTCGCCGGAGGCCGGTGCGCAGTTGCCGCTGTGGTAGTGGCGGAGTGTGCCCCGTTCCTGCTTATACTCGGGCCCAGAGGTGGCGGGGGCCTGTCCCCTGCAAGGAGTCGCGCATGCGTGAACGAGACATCCTCCGCCGCGGTCGTCCGCTGGCGCTGTCCTTGCTGGCGCTCGGCCTGACGGGCTGCATGACGGCGAAGATGGAAGAGAACCGGTTGCTGCCGACGGCAATCGCCAAGGGCGAGGGTCTGGTCATCCTCGCCAAGCCCGTGGCCGATGGGCTCGGCTCCGAGGACGAGTTCCTCGACTGCGTGTCGAGGGAACTCGGCAGTGGCGCCAATCCCATCCGGGTCGAGGACAACAACCGGTTCGTCGATTCGCTGTATCCCTGGTTCGAGTCCTCGACGGCCCCGACGCGGCCCGACGCGCTCGGCGCCCTGCTCGCCCGGCAGAAGGTCGCCGACCGCATCGCCGCGCAGGGCGTGCGCTACCTCGTCTGGGTGGATGGCAATACGCAGAAGAAGGACAGCGGCGGCAGCATCGCCTGCGCGGTGGGTCCCACCGGGGGCGGCTGTGTCGGCTTTGGTTGGTGGGAGAAGGAATCGGACTACCAGGCGACGGTCTGGGATCTGCAGAACCGCAAGTCGACCGGCTCCGTTTCGGCCAACGTGAACGGTACCTCCGCGATGATCGGCGTGGTCCTGCCGATTCCGTTGATTGCCCGGGTACAGACGGCCGCCTGCGACCGACTGGCGGCACAACTGCGCACCTTCCTGCAGGGGGATGGAACACCGGTCACCGCCGGTGGTGCTCCCTGAGTCGCGAACCCGCGACGTCATCACCCGCCCCGGCGTGTCGTCGCAGTCGCCAGCTGGCGTCGGTGGCCGCAGGAACTTTTCCGCAGGATTGCGGTAACTTCTCATGGGGAACGCCGGTTTGCCGAGCGCCGTCAACGCCGCGCGTGCCGGGAGCGTTTTCCGGCTGACCGACCGACGGGGAAAGACACCATGCAAAAGCCCACTACCGCCGCCTCGACCGTCGCGGCCGCCTTGCTGGCGGCGGCGTCGCTGAGCGCTTGCCTCGAACAGCCGTCCAGTTCGTCCTCGAGCAGCATGCCGTCCTCGTCGATGCCGAGCCCCGGTTCCGCCGGCAGCAGCGGCAGTTCCGGCAGCAGCGGCAGATCGACCGCTTCCGGCGGCACGGCGGGCTCGACAGGCGGTAGCAGCGGCGGCGCGCAGGGTGGCAGCCAGGGCTCGCAGGACGGCGGTGCGAATCAGGGCGCCACCAGCGGGTCCGGCGGCGGCGGTCCTGCGGTAGGGACATCCGCTTCCCGCGGTGGAGGTCTCGGCGATGCCGCCGTGGCCGGTG